>CAZLQO010000023.1:0-7687 GCA_964561955.1 Candidatus Woesearchaeota archaeon
CGATACATCTTATCAATAATCCGCGCACCCCACGGCCGAATCACAACAAACCCCTTAACCCCATAACGCAAATCCGTCACCTCCGCCTTCGCCAAAATCTCCGAATACCACCCACTAAAATTATCCTTCTTACTAATATCAAAAGTCGTCTTTTTCCCCATAATAACATTCCGCAATCAGAATATATAAAACTAACCCTAAAACTCAATAATCAAAAAATACACAACAAAAGCAACCAAAACCCCAACGCTATCAATCAAAACATCCCCAAAAGAACAAGCCCTCCCCGGAACAAAAAACTGATGAACCTCATCCAAAACCCCATACAAAACACTAACCAAAATCACAAAAACAAAATACTTCTTGTCCCTTCCACGAACACAAGCTATCATCAAGAAAAACGCAAAAAAGAAAAACGCCCCAAAATGATAATAAATCGCCAAAGAACCACCTCCACCATAACCACCTCCATATTCAGGAATAGCAGAAATCACAAAAATCCCAACCCCAATCAAAACAACCGCCAACCAAGCAACCCAAACATTCTCCTCAAACAACCTTATCATAAAAATCAGCAACAACCGCCATATTTAAAACCAACGGACTCACAACAAATCACTCTTAGTGTACTTCTGCCAAAGGATTTCCTTTAATTTATGAAGCGCCGCATTCCTACGAAGCGCAATATTACTAATAGTCATCGACAACCCCAATCTTTCCTTTATTTCTCTATATTTCTTACCATGAAAATAATAACCAACAACAATTCCCGAATCCACAGGATTCAACTGCCTAAGAGCATCAGCAAGAATACCACTAATCTCTCTACTCTCTACCTGAATAAACGGAGAAGCTCTCTCAACAAGAACAATACCGAACATTCTCTCAAGATCCACTGCCAATCCTTCCCTATATTCTTTATCCATCCTATCTCCACCACCCCAGAACGAGCTCGGAGAGAATCGAACTCCCATCTTCAGGGCCGAAACCTGATATTCTATCCATTAAACTACGGGCTCTCAAGTCCGTTGTTTTCATGAAACATTTAATGTTACTTTAAACTACGGGCTCTATAAAAACAAATGATTATAATTTTATAAGACTATCTATCCCCAAACCCTTAAAAATATCCTAAACCTAAAAACAAAAGGTGATAAAGTGAACAAAAAATTCTGGGCAACAACATTCACGCTAAGCGGAACAATAATCGGAGCCGGAATACTCGGACTCCCATATGTCTTCGCCAAATCAGGATTTCTCATCGGTCTCTTCTGGCTAATCACAATCGGCGCAACAATGATGTTCGTCAATCTATGCCTCGGTGAAATCACCCTAAGAACAAAAAGCAGACATCAACTTTCAGGCTACGCCGAAAAATACCTCGGCAAATGGGGCAAACGCACAATGTTCTTCACAATGATATTCGGAGTCTACTCCGCCCTCATCGCCTACCTAATCGGCGAAGGACAATCCCTATCAAAACTTCTTCCCGGCAACATAAACCCCATAATCCTCGGCATCGGCTTCTGGCTAATCATGACACTCCTAATAAAAGAAGGGCTCAAAGGTCTCAAAAAAATCGAAACATGGGGCGTCCTCGCAATCATCACAATCGTAATAACCATCTTTATTAAATTCCTCCCACAAATCCAAACATCAAACCTCCTAATCTGGAACCACGCAAACATCTCACTCCCAATCGGTATAGTCATCTTCGCACTCATGGGATTCACATCAATATCAGAACTTCGCGAAGAAATCAGAGGCCAAGAAAAACTCCTAAAAAAAGCAATCATTCTCGGAAGCACCATCCCCATAGCACTATACATCCTATTCTCGGCAATAATCATCGGCGTCCTCGGCAAAAACATCGACCAAGTCGCAACCCTATCCTTCGGCCCAACCATGACAATCCTCGGTATCTTCACAATGCTAACCTCCTACTTCGTCCTCTCCTTCTCTCTCCACGACGCCATAAAATACGACTTCAAAACCAACAAAAAAAACAACATCCTTCTCACCTCTCTCATTCCCCTCGCCCTCTACATCCTAATCACAAAATTCAACCTCCTCGGCTTCTCCTCTATCCTCAGCATCGGCGGCGTCATCTCCGGCGGACTAACCGGCATCCTAATAATCATAATCAACAAACGCGCAAAAAAAGCAACACAATCCAAGAACCCCCCCGAAATCAACATGCCAATCAACTGGCTCCTTATAATCCTCCTCTCAACCATCTTCCTCTCAGGCATCCTTCTCGAATTCATCCATTAACTTTATATACCCACATTTCCAGGGAACTAAGTAAGGACAAGATAAGTAAATGACATTTCTAAATTATTAAATCAACAGGAGGAAACAATGAAGTTATATGTAGGAAATCTACCATGGAGTATTGACCAAAACGGGCTAAAAAAACTCTTCTCGGCATTCGACGTAGAAGAAGCAACCCTTATTGCCGACAAATACTCAGGCAGATCAAAAGGTTTCGGTTTTGTAACAATTGCAGACGATGAATCAGCTCAAAAGGCAATCTCTGAAATGAATGGAAAAGACATCGAAGGCCGACCGCTAACAGTTAGCGAGGCACGACCAATGGTCCAGCGAGACAGCTCTTCAAGGGCACCATCAGAAAATACAGGCTCAAATGAAGCCCCAATGGCAAACCCCTCAGCAATAGAAAACGCTGAAGACGACTTTGAAGAAAAATCAAAAGAAGACACTGAGTAAAAACTCAAACATTTTTATTTTTTATTTTATTTAATTAATTCCAAGGATAAACACAAAGGCAGAAACTATAACCAAAATACTAAGAACCATAATAAGAATGAACTTCAAAAGACCAACCTCCTTCCCTCGCTCCCTCTTTGTCAAAATTCTCATTCTGCCAAGACTCCTATACTTATCCTCAACCATAGCACCAACCAACAAACCAATAGCCAAACCAACCGACGGACCAAGTGCAACATTACCAACAAGAACCCCGAACGGCAAACCAACACAAATCCCAAACACCAATCCCAAAGCAACAAAATGCCCCTCAGGGTACTTCCCTTTTTTATTCACCAAATCACCTCTCTCTCTAGCAACCATCACAACAAAAACACCCACAACAAAAACAATAACTAAAACAGCAATCACCACCACCTCTATCATTATAACAACAAGAAAACATCGTTTAAATATTTAATCATCCCAAAAAAACCAAAACCAAACCACCAACAATCAAAATAACCCCAGCAATCTTAAACATAACAATCAAATTTTTCTTAGTATAAATCGCCCGATAAAACTCAAATGCTCCTTCTCCTATTCCCTTATTACCAAAGAGAAACAATACTCCAATAACCAACAAAACAACGCCAGCAAACAACTTCTCACTCATCCGACAAAACAACAAACCTCCTTTAAATATTTACCTCCTCGAATAAATCATATACTCGACAATCAAAGTAAACAAAGAAAAGACACAGCTCAAAACAACCCGACTATCAAACCCAATCGCACTCAAAGAACCAAGCAAAAAATAAACAATAAAACCCAAACTAACCATCTGAATCAAACCAAAAACCAAAAACAAATCCTCTCCAACCCTCTTCTTCTTCATCTCAAAACACAGCAAGAAAACTATTTAAATCTAACGACAAATAAAAAATAAAATAAAAACTAACCCTTACTCGTTTTCAAAATCACCGAGATCTTCATCCACATCGGAATCGTCTTCCCAATCATCACTCATATTTGTATCCTCCAATTTTAGATAACAATTTGTACATCATTAGAATATAAACCTTTTGGTTCTAAATCCAAAACCTTTTTATACTACTATCCCCTAGTACAATCATGCCAACAAAAAAGAAGTCAAACAAAAAACCCGACGTCGACATCAAAATCAGAAACCTCGATAAAGTAAGAAAGAAGAAGAAGTGCTCGACAATGAAACCATGCGGCAACTGCTGGATATTCGGCTCAGCCCTTGCAATGATTCTCTCATACGAACGCTCAGCATCAATCCTCTACTCAATACTCCACGGTGCCCTAAGCTGGTTCTACATCCTATTCCGAGCAATGCAAATCTGGGGCTGGTTCTAAAATATTAATTCTTCCTATCCTACCTATTCAAATTCCAAATAGCCCAATTCAAAAAACTCGCAAACGAAACCCAAAGAAAATAAGGAATCATCAAATACCCAGAATAAGAATTAACAAAATAAAAATAAATCCCCGTCAATAAAATAAAAAATAACAAAACAAATATCTCTATCAAAGACAACAAAGGATTATTCAACCCAAAAAACAAATAGCTCCATAAAACATTAAACACAAACTGGACGCCAAACAAAACCAAAGCAACCGCTCTAATTTTCGAAGACGGCGCAACCCAAACCAAATACAAAGCAATCCCCATTAACGAAAACAACAAAGTCCAAACCGGACCAAACACCCAACTCGGCGGATTAAAACTCGGCTTATTAATTCCCTTATACCACGTCCCATCCGAAGCAGTCCACAAAGCCCCCATCGCACCAATCAAATTACAAGCAATAATCAACCCAATCAATAAAACCCAATTAATCTTCATACAAACCTAAACAATCCAAACTATAAAAAACTTCCCACAACTAATCAACCCCCAAAACAAAAATTCATGTTAATCCATAAAATCCTGTCCCCAATCCGTGTTACTGCCCCCTCCCCTCATATCTCCCCCTCCAAAACCAAACTATAATCCTTAATCCCCACCTTCCTATAAAACTCAATCGCCTCTTTATTCTGAGCAGTCGCCTCAACCCTAACTCTCTTAACCCCTCGCTTCCTACACCAATCAACAAAAGCCGAATACAACATCTTACCAACCCCCTTCCCTCGAAACTCCTCCAACACAAGCATATCATTCAACTCCGCAACCTTAGACAATTTCCTATAATCCTCAACGCTACACTCCCCACCCGCCAAATACCCAACAACCTTCCCTCCATCCTCCACAACAAAAACACAAGAATCTTCCTTAGTTATCGCATCCTTAAAATATTTACTCCCCACCTTCCCAAAGGTCCAATCCAAACTCAACGAATTATCATACTCCGCAAACTCCTTCTCAAAAAGCAAAAGGTTCAACTCCTGAATCCTCTTCAAATCCTTCACCACCGCCCTCCTAACAATCATTTTCCCATCCTCATCTAAATCCTTCCATCAACATTTCCTTATACTTCTCCTCAACAATGCCACCCCTATCATCAATATAATCCCTAACCCTACTCGGAACAACCCCTTCTTTTTTAAGCCAATCTACAGCCATCGAAACCGCCATCTCAATCCCACCATTTACAGAAAAACCTTTCGCCCGCTCCGGATCCTGCCTCTCACTTAATTCCGACAACGCAGTATACCCCACAACTAAATTATTTCCCTTCCTCATTACACAAATTACTTTATCCATTTGCACTCGCCCCAACCAACCTTTTTATAATTTCCGTCACACTTTTAAAATCAGCCCACCTCTCCATCACTCCTCTCCTCCAATTATCTTCTTTAACATCTCTGTAGTTTCCTTGTAGTCAGCCCGCCTCTCACTCAACCTCATAACCTCACCAATCAAATAATTCAACGACGCAACCTTCCCGCCCCGATACTCATCAACAACCTTCCCATTCTCCGAAACAACCTGCCTACACAAATTCAAAACCGCCTCATCTCCAATCATCCCAATATCCTTACCACCAGCAATCGAAAACGAAACCGGCACAAAATCATTCATAATCTGCTTCCCCTTCAACTTAGTAATCTTCCCCTCCCAAACCGCCCCAATCAACTCCGCCAAATGCTCCGCCCGAATATCAACATCCTCATCCTCCAACGTCTTCCTATTATAATTAAGAACCCTAAGTAATTCAACCGTAACCCAAGGCAACATCCTCCGAACCCTGTCATCTGTCCTCTGTCCTCTGTCATCTGATTTTGTCAACTCTTCAAAGAACTCTACGAGTTCTAAATTACGAGTCAAAATCCGAGCATCCTCAGGAGAAACCTTATACCTCTTCAACAACCTATCAAGTTTCACCGAAGGCATCTCAGGCAAACCAGCCCTAACCTCACTAACCATAGTTTTAGAAATCTTCAAAACCGGCAAATCCGGCTCCGGAATAAACCGATAATCAGCAGCCCCCTCCTTCGACCTCATCTTAATCGTCTTCCCCATATTCTCATCAAACATCCTCGTCTCCCTCAGCAACAGCTCCTCTGCCCTCTGCTCTCTGTACTCTGCTCTCTCGACAATTTCCAATTGCCTCGCAACCTCATAATCAATCGCCTTCCGAATCTTCTCAAGACTATTCAAATTCTTCATCTCAACCCGCTCCCCATAAGTCGAAACATTAACATCCACCTTAATCCCCGCATTTTTCCGCACCGCCTTAATATATGACAAAGACAAAACCAAATCCTTAAGCCACGAAACAACCTGTTCAGAACTCGAGAACTCCGGCTCCGTCACAATCTCAATCAAAGGAAGTCCAGACCGATTATAATTAACCTTCCCCGTATCAGGATTCCACTGCGCCGGGTCCTCCTCCAAATGCATCTCAGTAATATTAATCCCACGAAACTTCCCCCCTTCCGCATTCACCTTCGCATGCGCCCCAGAAATAGTCGTCTGATAACCCTTCGGCAAATCCGCCCACGAATAATGCTTCCTCTGCCAAACCACCTCCCCATTAATCTTAGAACCAAGCACCAAAGCAATCTCAACCATCTTCCTAACAGCCTCGGCATTCACCCCCATCGGCTTCGACCCCGGCGTCCCCGTACAAATCGGACAAATCCTATCATTCACCCCTGTCGCCTGTCCTCTGTCATCTGTCACCTCGGCGCTCCGCGCCGAGCACATACAAAACAACTTCTCCCGAGTATCCAAATACCCATGCACCTCCAAACCAATCTTCACCGGAAAAGCTTTCATCATAAAAAATAAATAGAATAAAGTCTATAAAAAGTTATTGAGACCAACTAATTAACAAAAAAACATAAGGAAAACATCTCTAATTCCATAACATAGCCAAATCCATCCTCTCTGGATCAGTCATATAGAACAAAGAACTAAGCAAATATTTTTCTCTATCTCCTAAGTCAAAAGAATCAGATGATGTCTCTCTCAAAATCGGAACAAGCCCTTCTAAATTTTTTTCTTCATTCTCTCCTTCCATCATGCTAATGTCCACCTCCAAACCTTTTTATATCTTCTCAAACTAACCATTATATGAATAAACAAGAACTAACAAAAGAATTAAAATTCTGTCTAAGGCTCTGGAAAGAAAAGGGCGGATGCCACTTCGGCGGCTCAACAAAATGCGAACAATGCGCAGCCCCATATCTCTTACTAAAATTAATCTCAGGAGAAATCCTCCATGATAAAAACATGCAAAGACTAACACTAAAAGATTGGGAAAACAAACTACAACAACTATGAAAACAAAAACATTCAACATAGGCGACAAAGTCAAACTCAGAACAAAAACAAAAACATGGGAAGGAAACACCCTCCAATCCCACGACACAGAAGTAATCCTCCTAAAACTAAAATCCGGCTACAACATAGGAATAAGAGAAAACGAAATCCTCGACGCCAAAGTCGTTCTGGAAGCGAAGCGGTCTGGAAGCGAAGCGGTCTGGAAGCGAAGCGGTCTGGAAG
>CAZLQO010000024.1:0-7576 GCA_964561955.1 Candidatus Woesearchaeota archaeon
GTCGGACTCGCTGAGGCGGTCCGTAGAACTCAGAACTCAGAACTCAGAACTCAGATTAAAAAAAGTCGGGATAAGATTGTCGAGGGGCTTTTGAAGATTGATGGGGTTCGGATTAATGGGTCTCTTGATAAGCGGGTTTACAATAATATTAATGTTTCGTTTTATGGGATTGAGGGTGAGAGTTTGATGTTGATGTTGGATAGGGATGGGATTTTTGTTTCGACTGGTTCGGCTTGTGCTTCTTCGAAGTTGAAAGAGAGTTATGTTTTGCGGGCGATTGGGGTTGATGATATGTATATTCATGGGAGTATTCGGTTGACGCTTGGTCCTGATGTTGTTGGGAAAGAGGATTTTGTTGTTGAGAAGATTGTTGAGCATGTTTCTAAGTTGAGGGAGATTAGTCCGTTTAAAATGAAAAATGGTAAAGAAGAAAAAGAAGATAACTAAGGATATGACTTTTGGGGAGTTGATGGAGTTGGACAGCGAGGCTGGTGTGAAGTTGGCGGAGCGGGGGTTGTTTTGTGGGGGGTGTCCGATGGCGCAGTTTGAGACGATTGAGAATGGGGCTGCGGCGCATGGGGTTGATGTTGATGAATTGTTGGGGGAGTTGAATGGAAGTTAAAATTGATATTAAAAAAGAAGTAGAGAATATTCCTCACTTGGTTGAGCTTTCGGGTGACTGGATTTTGGTTTCTAATATAAAAGAAAAATATGCGAAGATGTCGAGAGATGATTTGTTTTTGGAGGTTGAAAAGCTACATAGGGTGAACGAAGAAAAGTTTTCTAGGATTAAAAATTATTATCAAAAACTTTGGGATAAAGTTGGTATGCAATATATCGAAGAGATGGAGAAAATTATGGGTTGTGATTTGGGTGAGAATAAAATTGTTTATATTGTTCCCTCTTTGTGGGTTAATATTGCGGATGTTATTGGGAGGAAAAATGCTTTTATAGTTGCAGAAGAAGTTCAGCAGAATCCTTTAGATTTTATTTTTCTTCATGAGCTAACTCATTTATATTATTCTGATATTTTAGAAGTTTTAAAACTGAGAGAGGCTGGCGCATCTCCTTTAATGGAAGGAGTTGCGCATTTGATTCTTTTTAAATCTTCGATAAAAAAATTATTTAGTGGAATAAGATATTATGATGTTAGTTTTGTGAAAAAGAATCCTGAGTTTATGAAGAGGTTAAAGAGTTTATTTGATAATAGGAAGGATTTTAAAGGTTTTTTAGGAGAGGCTATTAAATTAAATAAGGAAATAGGGGGAGATGTAGTTCTTTAGATGAGTAATCTTGATTATAATAAGAATGTGATGGAGCATTTTCGGAATCCGCGGAATATGGGTGAGATGAAAAATCCTGATGCTGAGGCGACGGTTGGGAATCCGACTTGTGGGGATGTTATGAAGATTATGATAAAAGTAGATAAGGATAAAATAAAAGATATTAAATTTCAGACTATGGGGTGTGTTGCGGCGATTGCGTCGTCGTCGATGCTGACGGTTTTGGCGAAGGGAAAAAGTTTGGGCGAGGCTGGGAAGATTAGTAATGAGGATGTTGCTCGGGCATTGGGCGATTTGCCGCCGATAAAAGTTCATTGTTCTAATTTGGCGGCGGATGCTCTGAAATTAGCTATCGCTAATTTCAGAGCTGGTAGTAAGAAGAATAAAAAATAGTGAAATAATGAACCTCCGTTGCTCCCTAACGCGGGAGGTTCATTGAATATGATAAATTAAAAAATAAAAATGTTAAGAAGACTTATCTCTTCTTTTTCTTTTTGACTGCTTTCTTTTTGGCTGGCTTCTTAGCTGTCTTTTTCTTTTTTTTGCCGCCTCGTGCCATTTTAGCTTCGCAAACGTTTCCTTTTCCATCTACGTAGTATAGATGTCCTGTCTTTCGTTTGATGACGTTTTTAACGATAATTTTACCCATTTTTTTAACCTCCTTTTTGCCTCTTTTATAAGTCTGCTCTTTTTAGTTTGATTTTCTATTTAAATGTTTCTATTCCCGACGGAAATTAGATGTTAACCATTAGTCATTAGCTTTTAGCGGGATTTCAAGAAGGTATTTTCCTTTGCCTGAAATGTTTAGTTTCCATTTTTTCACGTCGGTGATTTTAGTTGTGCTCATTTTGTCGTCGAGCCAAATTGCTTTGAATGGTTTGCAAAATAAGGAGTGGATTGAGAGAGTTTTGTTTTTGTTGAAGACGAAGAGGAGAGGTGGGCTTTGTCGACGGAACATTAGACCTGTGAATTTTTTTAGTATTGTGTCGCAAATTTTTGCATTTGTTGTCTTCTTTTTGCCGTCGATGGAGTAAGTTATTGTTTTTAATACCATGTTGGGTTTTTTAGGTTTTGATAATGTTTATAGACGTGGTCGACGGAATCTTCGTGAACTTTGTCGTGGTGGATGAAGCCGCCGCCGAAGGATTTTGGAATGTGCATGAGCTCATGGATGATTACTTTTAGTTGTTCGTTGACGGGGAGTTTGTCAAATTTTTCCGAGATGACTTCGATTAAGTAAAATCCCTTTTTTCGTCCCATCCCGATTTGCATTGCTTTGCCGAGGGCGTGGCATCTTGCGAGAGTTCGTCTTGCCTTTGAGCCGGTGCTTCGGATGAATGCGACGTGTTCTAAAAGAACGTGATTCCACTTGAGTTTGATTACTATTTCTTCGGCTATTTTTTTTATATCAGGAGCTTGGTGGTATTTTATTGCCATTTAGTATTCTATTGTTTTGTTTTTTGAAGTGTGACCTTTGATTATTTTTACTTTTGTTTTGAAATGTTTTGATAGGAATTTTTCTAGTTCGTTGTTTGCCTTGTTGTCTTTGGCTGGGTTTTTTAGGAAGACTTTTTGGATTTTACCGTCGATGTTGGTTTGTATCACTTGTTTTTTTGAGTTTGGTTGGACTTTGATTTGGAGTTTCATTTTAACTTGTCATAATTTCTATTCCGTCTCGGTGTTTCAGTGGATGGTCTTTGCCGACGAGTTGTTTTGTTCTGACGTCGATTGCTTTTACGAATTTGTCACCGATGTCTGTGTGGAGATGATATGCGAAGTCGAGGGCTGTTGAGTTTTTTGGCATAAGGAAGCAGTCTGGGAGAATATTGCCTTTGCTGTCTGCTAGTTTTGAGCCGGCTGGGAAAATTGCGATGTATTCTAAAAGATCGAAAACTGATTTGTTTAAGATTTCTTGAACTCCCGTCGAACCATACTCATCGAGAATATTTTTTTGGATTGATTCTAGTGCTTGTTTTTGTTTTTCGTTTATTTTGTTTTCGTTTATTTTAAAATTGGATTCTCCTTGGATATATTCAATTAGTTCTGCGTTTGCGGCTTGCCTAAGGGATAGTTCAGCGTCGGATGAGCATGGTATTATTTGCATGTCTGGGAATTCTTCTTGTAATCTTTTTAGATTTTCTTTTGCTCCTGGTTTGTCTATTTTGTTTGCGGCGATTAACATTGGTTTTGTTTTGTGCCGTAAAGCTTCTGTGAAATTTGATAAATCTTGTTCTGACCAGGATGTTGGTTTTTCTGGGTTGAGTTTTAGTTTTGTTAGGGTTGATTTGACATCGTCTTCTTTGACTCGGAGTCCGGAGAATTGTTTTGCGACTTCTTTTGCGAAGTTTTGTTTTGTTGTTTGGATTGTTCGTGAGAATTTGTCCCAGACTTTTTTGAAGATGGCTTGGTACCATTTGTTTAATTCGTTTTCTAACATTTTGACGTCGTCGATTGGGTTGCCTGTGCCCTCTTTACCTTCGGCGTCTGTTGTTCCTGATATGTCTACGATTTGGATGAACATGTCTGCTTGTCGGAGGTCGTCGAGGAATTTGTTGCCTAACCCTTTTCCTTCTGATGCTCCTTCTACTAACCCAGCGACGTCCATTAGTTCGACGGGTACGAATCGTTTTTCGCCTGTGCAAAATCCGGTTCGTGGGTTGCATTTCGTTTTGAGTTCTTTACATAGTGCTTTTATTTGGACGTAGCCTATTCCGTGGTTTGGTTTGATTGTTGCGAAGGGGTATGCTGCGATGAGAACATCTGACAGCGTCGCTGATTTGAAAAATGTTGATTTTCCGCATGAGGGTTTGCCGACTAATCCGAGTAGCATAGATTTAGATTGATAGGTAGGTTTTTATCTTTTCCTGTAGTGAGATATTTTTGGTCCGTTTCGTGTATGGGGAGAATCTTTTGTGGGAAATGATTATATTATTTCAAGTAGGCAATGTCTAAACCTTTATTAAGTTTGATTTATTAATTTTTTTATGGATAAACTACATATTTCTCTTATTGTTTTATTGGGTATTGCAATCGTTTTTTTAGGCATCGGGTTTATTAAAGATACTCCGATTATATCTAATAACGAAAATACACAAAAGGAAGAATACGATACTTGGTCCACGGACATAACTCCCTTCCATCTAAATAATATTGCTGACCACGACTGGATTGCACAACAAAAAACTATAAATGAAACATATATTTCTGGGAGCGAACTAACGTGTCTTAATATTTGTGGAAATCGGTGTTTATGGTTAGGGTATACTTATAAAAATCATACTATAAAACCAGGCTATTATCCATGGGGGGATAAAGAAAATGTAATTTGTGGTTGTGAATGTTATATTATAAAAAAATAAACATCAGGCGCCCACGCTACTATCGGTTAGACAAGGGGATTTTGATGATTTCGGTGGGTGTCTTTTCTAAATATTTTTATAGTCGAAACTTGTAAGAATTCTATGGGCAACGATAATAAGGTTACGCTTGACAAGAAGAATGAAGAAGTCCATATTGAAAAATTAACAATATCAAATCCAGATACATATAACTTTCTAAAAGATAAGGAAAACCTAACTGATTGGACAACAAAGGCATTGATTATTGGTTGCATTGGCTTAAAATAAATGATACTTACAGATAATATAGACTTTGTTGAAAAAGAATTTAACAAGTTCATAACCAAAGCAAAAGAAGCTTTTGAGAATCAAACAAAAAATATTAATGAGAAAATTGAAACAACTTTTAGTTTGAACAATACTCAAAGTCCTTTATTCCAAATGAAGGAGTTAATTGATAGTTATTTTAATAAGGACAAAGGTCAAATCAAAGAGATAATTGACGAAACCTTTAATTTAGACAATAAAAAGAGTGCATTGTCCCAGTTGATTAAAGAATTAAAAGAGAATTCTGAAAATGACGAAAAGCAGTTACAGGAATTACTCGACCCTAATAAATCGGATTCTCCCGCCAGAAGACTTAAGGACCAGATATTAGAAAAGATAAATGAGCTCAGAGAGAAAGAGATAAAAGATATTCGAGATAGTGTGTTAAAAGAAAGTGCAGTTGAGATAGAAAAACAAAGAGGAACTTCTAAAGGTTTTGATTTTGAAGAAGAGGTGTATAAGACGCTGCAAACTCTCTCGAGTTTTTATGAGAATCATATTAGTTTAATTGGAGATAAAATGGGTATAGGAAGTAAAAAGGGAGACATTTTGATAGAGTTAGAGAACAAAAAGAATATTGTTGTTGAATGTAAAGATAGTTCAAGTTATACTTCTAAAAAAACAATAGCAGAAATTAATGATGCGATGGATAATAGAAAAGCTTCATTTGGAATATTTTTATTTGCAAAAAGAGAAGAAATGCCTCGAGAACTCTGCCCCATTAAGATAACAGATAAATATATTGTAACTTATTATGATGAAGATAATCTTTACTTCGCCTATCGTATTGCTAGACTATTTTCTCTTAAGAGCATAGACAATTCAGATGATAATGTAAATTTTGACAAGATTTCTTCTGAGTTGGGCACAATGGAAGATACTTTCAAGAATGTTAGTGCAATTCAAACAAAGGTTTCCTCAATCATAAATTCTGGAGAGTATATCAAAGAAAATTTAAAGGTTTTAAGAGAGAATATCGAGGTCAGCATGGAAAAGATAAAGAATGCACTTGGACAAAAGTTCAATAAAGACAATTAATTTGAATCCTCACGTCTCAGCATAAAGTGAACAAAAGCGGTCAGTTCTCGGTTGGGGCGGTTGGGGTAATAAATAGTTTTAAAAAAAGATTAACCTATGATTTATTACTGAGGCTTAAAGAAGAACAGATTTTAAGTCTTGGACAAAATTAATGAGCCCGTAGCTCAGCCTGGTTAGAGCGCTAGTCTTATATGGCTACGGTCCTTTGGGGTCGTGCTTTCGTCTAAGAAAGCTAGAGGTCCTGGGTTCAAATCCCAGCGGGCTCATTTTATTTGAACCTGCGAACCTCTGAGGTCCAACTCGCGCCCAGGTCTTGATAATATTTGATTTGTTCAAGACCTAAACGCTCGGGGTTCAAGCATCCCAGTGGGCTTGTAGATATTTATATAGAGAATTATTTTTTGCAGAGAGCTAGGGCATAGGAGTTATCTTCTGATACTTTTATTGTAACGTCGTCAAAATATAAGTTTAGGAAACTTATGAAATCTTCTTTGTTGTATTTATACGAAACTGATACTAAAATTTGGTCGCCTTTATTAAAGATTACTTCTTTCTTTTGAAATTTTATTATTTTTGCATTTTGAATTGTATAATAAAGTTCTACTCGTGAGTTTGCAAATCTTGCTCCTAATTTTACGTCTTCTTTTAATAACCCTAGTTGTAGAGGGATGTGGATTAAAAATTCATTTACTTCTTTGGTGTTGTATGATTTAAGAATGTCTTCTGGGTGTCTGTTGTCTAATCCATTTCCTATTAGTAATTGGTCGCCGCCCTTCATTGAACTTCTGACTTCATAAAGTAGTTCATTAATTTCGAAATTCCCCAATGTGTTCCCCAAAAGAAGAGAGAGAGTTTTTTTGAATTCTCCTTGTCTTAATAAAACAGCGATGTTTTCGATGTTTTCGAAATCTGATATGTTCCATTGAAATTCGACTACTTCTCCGACGTCCATAGCCTTGATTTTTTTTATTGCTCTTTCAACCATGTAGCTGCTTATATCTACTGGACAATATCTTATTTTTACTTTTCCCTTGAAGTGTTCTACGAAGAGAACTGCCTTTTTCCCGTCACCACAACCGATATCAATGATATTTAGATTTTCTGTCCCTATTCTATCTAAAAGTTCATTAATGTTATTATTAATTAAATTTATTTCTTTCTGGATTACTTCATTTTGATAAGTTTTTGATTCCTCTAGATTGAGGAAAGCTTGAGCTTGTTCTGGTTTTAGGTACCAGAGTTTTGAGTCGGCGATATTCCAGATTCGGGTGTTGCCTTCGAGGGAGTAGCCTCGCTTGATTAGTTCTTTGAAGATTAGGTCGTTGATTTGTTGGCCTTCTTTTTCTGCCATGTTATTATTGGTTTTTATTGGTTTTTATGTGTTTGCATTTGTTGTCAGGAAGTAGTGGGGACGACGAATTGGATAATGCTCCGTCCGGGATTTGAACCCGGGTCGCTGCCGTGAAAGGGCAGTATCCTTGGCCACTAGACTAACGGAGCTGTGCTTGAATATTGATTTTAGTTTTTAAGGGTTGTTATTAGTGAAACTTATATACTTAAATTTGTTATTTGAATAATGGGTGTTTATCG
>CAZLQO010000025.1:0-7350 GCA_964561955.1 Candidatus Woesearchaeota archaeon
AGATTGCGGAGGTTCGGAAGCATTGGACGAAGGACCCGTTGGTTGAGGGGGGTTTTGTTGATTTGATGAAGTATGATGTTAAGGAGGACATGATGAAGCCGACGGATGATTTGATTAATGGGGATTCTGAGATTATGAAGGGGATTGCGGCGAATGTTAAGGGTTGGGCTGGGGATTGGGATGCTGTTTGGGACAATGTTGTTTTGCGGCAGAAGATTAAGCAAGAGATTGTTGATTTTGCGGAGAAATCCAAAATGCCGGAGTTGTTGGAGGGGGGGTTTACTGTTAAGTCTAATAATGCGTTCCATCAGATTTCGGATGAGATTGTCGAGGAGATTGGGTTGCCTACTAGCGAGAGGGTTTTCCCGGAGTGGAAGAGGTGGTTGGAGAGGGAATCGAAAAAATTAGGGCTCTAATTTTTTTGGAGGGTTCGGCTTCGCTGGAGGGTTCAGCTTCGCTGGAGGGTTCACTTCGTGGAGACTGTTTTGTTCGTAAGGTTTTTTAATATGGATAGGTTGTGGATGATATGTGGAAGATTGATAATTTGGAAGTTTATATGAGAGTAAAAAAGTTGGCGAAGGATGTTTATGGGTTTATTGGCAAGTTGCCAAATGAGGAGAGGTTTGCTCTTGGAGACCAGATGAAGCGGGCGGTTGTTAGCGTTAGGTTGAATATGAGAGAGGGTTCGGGAAAGAGGACGAGTAAAGAATTTGCTTCTTATTTAGATAGATCTTTGGGAAGCATTAGGGAGGTTTGTGAATGTTTTGATGTGGGAGTTGATTTGGGATATTTTGGCGAGGAAGGTAGAAAGGAGATTGCTGAAATGAAAAGGATTGAGCGGTTGTTGGTTGGGTATAGAAAGTTTGTTTTGGATAGGGATATTAAGTAGGTGGGTTTATAAAGTTACTGATGGTTACTTTTAGTAACTATGGACAAAGCTGTTAAGATTGATTCGGGGCTGTTGGCGGAGGTCGAAGCGTTTATTAAATTGGAAGAGAATAGGTTTAGGTATGTGAATCGGAAGCAGTTTATTGATATGGCTGTGGCTGATTATTTGAGGAGGATGAAGGGATGAAGCTTTATCATGGTTCTCCGAAAAGATTGAAGATTCTTAGGCCTTTGCTGGCAAAGGGATTAACGAAGTTTGAAAATCAGAAAGCAGTATTTTTATGTAAGACATTCAGGCATGCGGCACTCTATGCTATTGGAAAGACTTTGAAAGGGAAGACTAGTTTTGCATTGATCCCGAAAAGGCTTATAGTTGTCGGAGACAAGAAGCCTAGATGGGCCTATGTTTATGAGGTGGATGTTGAGGCGAAGATTGGGCCAAGGGGGCAGTTTGCTTATGGTAAGAGTATAAGTAATTTCAAAGTGAGTAGGGTTAATCCAAAAGATTATAATAAGAGCGTCGTTTGTGTAGAGAATATTAAGGAATTAAAGAGAAGGATGAAAGATGGCGAATAGTACTGATGATATTTTGAAGAAGTATGGGGCGAAGATAGAGACGCAGATGCGTGGGTATAATAAAAGGACGAGTTACAGAGGACAGAATACGGGTTTTTCGAATAGTTATGAAAAATTTAAGTCGTCGATGTTGCCGGAGTTTTCGAGGTATGAGAGGTGGTGTAAGTCGCTTGGGAATATTTTTAAGATGAATGTTGGGGGAAAGGATAAGGCGAGGATTGAGAGGAGTATTGAGATTGCGCATTTGAATTTGACAGCGTCGGAAGTTGTGGTTTTTTCGACTGTGCTTTTGTTTTTGACTTTGTTTAGTGGGGTTATGTTTGTTTTGGGTGCATGGTTGCTAACGGGGTCTTTTTCTTGGATGTTGTTGTTTTTTATTTTTGTGTTTTCTGTTTTTGTGTTTTATTATTCTTCGAGGGCTCCCGATAGATTGGCGATGAAGTGGCGATTGAAGGCGAGTAGTCAGATGGTTCCGGCGATTTTGTATATTGTGGTTTATATGAAGCACACTTCTAATTTTGAGAAAGCTGTTGCGTTTGCCGCTGAGCATTTGCAACCGCCTTTAAGTTTGGATTTTAGTAAGATTTTTTGGGATGTTGAGGTTGGGCGATTCTCGACGATAAAAGATAGTATTGATAATTATTTGGAGGGGTGGAGAGATTATAGCTTAGAGTTTGTCGAGGCGTTTCATTTAATTGAGTCGAGTTTATATGAGCCGGATGAGGTCAGGAGGATTGTGGTTTTGGAGAAGTCGTTGCAGGTTATTCTTGATGGTGTTTATGATAAGATGTTGAAGTATACACATGAGGTTAATGCGCCGTTGACTAATATTTATATGTTGGGGATTGTTTTGCCGACGCTGGCTTTGGCTATTTTGCCTTTGGCGTCGACGATGATGGGCGGGGCGATTAAGTGGTTTCATGTGCTTTTGATTTTTAATATTATGATTCCGTTTTTGGTTTTGTATTTGACTGGGAAGGTTATGATGCAGAGGCCTGGAGGGTATGGCGAGACGAGTTTGCTGGAGAAGAATCCATTGTATCCGAAGTATAAGAGTAATGTGGGTTATTGGAAGGGCATTCTTTTTGCGTTGCCTTTGTTTTTGATTGGGATTATTCCGTTGCTGTGGAGATATACTGGTTTGCCGATTTGGTTAGGGATGGCGAGAGATTATAGTTGGTCGGAGCTTGGGCTTGGGTTTTTGGGGAATAGCGGTGCGTTTGGGATTATGACGGATTCTGCTGGTGTTGTGAGTGGTCCATTTGGTTCTTTGGCGTTGTTGATGAGTTTGTTTATTCCGATTTCTATTTCGGTTGTTTTTATTGTTGCGTTTAGAGAGAAGACGAAGGATATTTTGGATACGAGGAATAAGTATAAGGAAGTTGAGAGTCAGTTTACATCGTCGCTGTTTCAGTTGGGGAATAAGATTGGGGATGGGTTGCCGGCGGAGATCGCTTTTTCGAAGATGCTTGATTCTACGAAGGGGACTGCAACCGAGGGGTTTTTTAGAATTGTGAATGAGAATATTCAGCAGTTGGGGATGAGTTTGAATCGGGCGTTGTTTGATCCGAAGAGGGGGGCGGTTGTGTTTTATCCGTCGGAGTTGATTGCGACTTCGATGAAGATTTTGGTTGAGTCGGTGAAGAAAGGGTTGCAGGTTGCGGCGAGGAGTTTGATGTCGATTAGTGAGTATGTTAAGAATATTAAGAAGATTAATGAGAGGTTGAATGATTTGTTGGCGGGGATTGTTTCTGATATGAAATCTAATATGACTTTTTTGGCGCCGTTGTTGGCGGGGATTATTGTTGGGCTTGCGGGAATGATTACGACGATTTTGGGGAGCTTGTCGACGATGTTGACTGGTGGCGAGCTTGGTGATGTTGCTGAGATAGGTGGTGGTGGTATTGTGGGGATATTGTCTGTTTTTGATGTGACGAAGATGATTCCGACTTATTGGTTGCAGGTTATTATTGGGGTTTATTTAATTGAGATAGTTTTTATTTTGAGTTCGACGCTGGTGACGATTAAGGCGGGGCGGGACCCGTTGATGGTGACGGCGCAGACGGGGAAGAATTTGAAAGTGACTATGATTTTGTATACGATTGTTGCTACTATTTCTATTGTTTTGTTGACTGTTATTGGGGCTGTTGCGTTGGCTAACTTAACGTAGGGAACATTTATAATATAGAAGAGGTTTGTAATGTTATCCTGTTATAATAATTATAAGGGAGGTGATAATGATGGAAAATAAAAAAGGGCAGCAGATGACTTTGATGACTATTATTGCGATAGTTCTCGGTTTGGTTGTTCTTATATTCTTGATCTATGGTTTTAGCACTGGATGGGGGAACTTGTGGGATAAGATTACTGGGCTTGGCGGCGGCGATGTTAATATTGCTACTTTAAGTACGGCTTGTAATTTGGCTTGTGCACAAGAAGATCAGGGTAATTTTTGTAGGAAGAGAGATGCTGTTCTTAGTGAAGGTGTGGATAAGAGGATTATGAGTTGCGAGCAATTAGCTACTGAGAATATTGTGGATAAATGTTCTGCTATTAGTTGTCCAAATAGCGATTAATTTTTGAGGGTTGTCCCCTCTTTTTTTATTTTTTTATTTTAGGAATGTTTATTAATTGGCTTGTTATTGTTTGTTTATGAAGAAGAGAGGGGCGGCGGAGGAGTTGGTGAAGATTGTTATTGTGATTGTTGTTTTGGTGATTATGGTTGGGGCGGTGATTTTTTTGTTGAGTGGGAAGGGTGGTCAGATTTTGGGTGTTGTGAAGAATGTTTTGAGGTTTGGGAGGTAGTCACCTTCGGTGGAAAAGTTCATTGGCTTTGCCAATGGAAAAGTTCATGCTTCGCATGGAGAGGTTCAGTCGCTTTGCGACTGGAGGGGTTCATCGCTATGCGATGGGGCGTGTGTGTTTGAGTAGTTTTATAAATATTGGAATGTTGTGTTTGGGATGGGAGGTAATGTTGGTGCGGTTGAGTGGAGTGTTGGCAAGTTGATGTCGATTGTTTTATTGGTTGTTGTTTTGGCGTTGGTTGTTTATGGGGTTTCGAGTGGTTCGCTGATTCCTTTGCACGAGAGAGTGGCTGGGATGTTTGATGAGGTGATTTTGTTTTTTACTAATTGGGGTGTTGGTGGAGGAGATGGGGAAGTGGAGTGTTATGATAGAATGGTGGTTGATATTTCTGGAGGGGAAGAGTTATTGAATGTTTTGGATGTTGAGGGGGTGAATAGAGGTGGTGCTTTTTTGAGGAGTTGTAGTGGAGAGGGAGAGTGTAGATTGGTTACTGTTGGTGGTGGGGTTTACTGGCTTTCTCTTTCGAAGCGTTTTGGGTATGAGGGGATTGGCGATAGTTGGAATAAAGAGAAGGATTATCTTTTTGATAGTTCTGATTTGGACGAGGTGGAGTTGTATTGGGATTTGTATAATGTTGGGATTGATTCGTTGATGAAAGATGTTGGGGTGGATTATTTGCGTGGTTTCTATAATAATCGTTTTACGAAGTCTTTTGTTTTGTATGATAAGGGCGGGTGGTTAGATGATGATGTTTATGCAACGTGGGGGGATGGTAAATGGATAATTTATAGGAAGGGTGATAAAATTTTATATGAGGGGGAAAATGACAACGAGGCTTTAGGTATTTTTTATGGGCAGGCGGATGATAAGGTTGCGGATGATGTTTATTATAAAATTTCTTTTTCGAGTAGTATGACTAGTATTGGTGATGTTAGTGATTTTGGAGGAGAAGGTATTGTTAATATTATCGGGGGCGAAGATAATAAGATTACTAGTGATGGCGAGCTTGTTATTTTGAAGGAGAAATTTGTCGGGATTAAGCAAAATTTATTAGATGAGGCGGTTCCTTCTTCTGCTGATATTGAGAATCTTGATGTTAAAATTTCTGGTAGAACGTTTTTTATTGGTGATGATGAGTATGTTGTTGGGTTGGACAGAAGTGAAGGGATTCCTATAATAACATTTTCTTTTGGTAATAAGGTTTATGGTTTGAAATTTTCTTCTGATGCTCTACTTTATCATAGTAAATTAAAAACGAGACCCGTCTCTAATGATTATTCTGTGGCTACTAATGATTTTGTTAAATTAAAGAATGATTTGTCTTTTGTTCTTGTCTCTAAAAGTGATGGTGAATGGGTGGTGATTGGTGAAGAGGAGGAGTATAAGTTGCCAGAGGATTATTTTTTGACTGCCTTAAAAATAAATAAAGCGCTCGATTTTATTCGGTTTAAATGTTAAATAAAAAAGGGGAGTTGACGACGAAGGAGATTTTGGAAATTATTTTGGCTGTGGCTGTGGTTTTGGGGATGGCGGTTTTGTTGTATAAGTTGATATCGCCGAGTTTTAATGTTGATGAGGAAACTGCTAAATCTTATCTTAGTTCTTTTATGGATGAAATTGGAGTTGCGGACTCTGGGGATGTTGGGAATTTTTTGATATGGCAAGTTGAATCTGGAAAGGAGTTTTATCTTGTTTATTTTGGAGATGGTTCTAGTGTGATGATGGAAAGGGAGGATATGTTGATAATCCCTGGTGCTGATGAAACGCCTATTATTACAGAGGTGGTTTTTTCTTCTCTTAATAATGATATGAATAGGGTTTGTATTTGTTATTGGGAAAGTAGTGAGAAAACTGGTTGTTTGAGTTGTGAGGAATTAAGGGGACCTGCTTTTATGGATGGTAATGATAGGTGGGTTGTTGAGCCTGGTGATAAAATTAAAGTAGAACTGAAGGAAGGTGTTTATGAGATTACGAAAATTTAAGCGTGGGGGGATTGTTACAGAGGAGACTATAAAGTGGATTTTGTATTTGGCGATTGTCGTTGCTGTGGGGGTTGCAATTAGGATGATTATTGTTAAGGCTGGGGGTTAGTTTTATTAAGTTAGTTTTATTTTAGTTTTGATGGTGAATAGGAGAGTATGGAGTTCTGGCGAAAACCATTCTCGTTTTTTTCGCGGGGCTCAAAAAAGGGGGTCGGAGAAGTATTATATTATTATATCGTTGATATTGGGGTTGATGGTTTTGGCGTTGGGGTTGTATTTTATTTTTAATGAATTTTTTAATCAGGATGAGATTGATTGGGAGGTTTGTCGGCAGAGTATTATTTTGAGGGCTAGGTTGCCTGAGGCGGATTTGGAGGTGTTGAAGACTGATGTGAAGGGGGCTTTCCCGTTGAAGTGCAAGACTGAGGTTGTTACGATTGATAGCGTCGAGAATCCAGAGGAGGTTTATAAGAAGATTTCCGATACTGTTGTGTCTGGGTGGTATATGTTTGGAGAGGGGGATCTGGATTTTGTGCACAGGGATGAGTGGGAGAGTCAAACTGTTTGTATGGTTTTTGCGAGGATTCATTATACTCAAGATGCTGTGGATGATTTTAAGAGTGATAGTGGTGTGTGGATTGATTATTTTATTGAGAAGCATACTGGGGATGCCGATGTTTTTAGAAGGGGCTTTGAGGATTATTATCATTCTGCTTTTGTAGAAAATTCTAAAGGAACATATAATCAGTATTTGCCCCTTTATCTTAATGGGGAGCCCTCGGGGAAAGGAAATTTAATAGTTAATTGGGAAGATGTGGAGTTTAATCCAGGTAGAGATAAAGATTATCTTTTGGTTTATAGGATTAACAAAGTTAAAGGGATTGTTGCTGGTTCTGTTGGGGGTTTTTTAGTTAAACTTGTTCCTTCTTGGTTGTCTGGTGTGGCTTGGACAGATGAGAGCGTTAAGTCGTGGCAAGGGTTGAGAACGATTGCGATTACTTCTGCGGATAGCTTGGATGACCTTGAGTGTAATAAATTTTTGATGATACCGGCTTAAGATGAGAAATAAAAAAGCTGGGTTGTTGAATCAGGTGATTAT
>CAZLQO010000026.1:0-3766 GCA_964561955.1 Candidatus Woesearchaeota archaeon
GTCGATGGAATTTAATAGGAGAATGGAGAAAAAGATTGTCTTGTTTTCTTGCGAAAACGCGGGATCAAAAATCTTTGATTTTTGCTAATGGAATTTTGTCCGAAGTGTGGGGCTTTGCTTATGATGAAGAAATCGAGGGCTGGTTGCCCCCGGTGTAATTATCGTGCCAAGGGGAAGGTTGATATGAAGATGACTGAGGAGTTGCACGAGGCGGTTCCGGTCGCGGTTGTTGATGAGAAAGAGGGGAATGTGAATCCTATTACTGAATGGGATTGTCATAAGTGTAATTCTAAGAGGGCGTATTTTTGGATTCGGCAAATGAGGGCTGGGGATGAAGCAGAGTCGAAGTTTTATGAATGTGTGAAGTGTAAGCATACGGTTAGGGTTGACAATTAATTCGAAGAATTAATTGTCGGTGGTTGTCGCTTTTGGCGACGGGGGTTGTTTCGCTTTGCGAAACGATGGTTGGCTTCGCCGATGGTTGCGACTTCGTCGCGGGGCTTGGCGAATGGGTAGTTTTTTAAATTGGATTTTCTCATAGATTTATATGGCTCCGTAGCTCAGCCTGGTTAGAGCACTAGACTCTTAAGGCTCCCTCTTTTAGAAAAAGAGGTTCCCTGGAATCAGAAAACTATTTTAGGGAAAAGGTGGAACTTTTCCACAAGGAGAGATCTAGGTGTCGGGGGTTCAAATCCCCTCGGGGCCATTAACTATTTAAACTTTAAAGATTAAGAGAAGTTATGGAGCAAATACCTTTATCTCTTCTTTTTGTTTTAGCAGGGATTTTAGCTATTTTGTTTGCGATGCCTTTTGGCGTTTTTCCTTGTAGGTTGTCAAAATTGAAAGAGTGCTCTTTTGGCAAAGGTCTTGTAGCGACTCTTCTTGGTTATTCTTTGATTATCATTGGGATAGTGATGTGGTTGCTTTCTCTTTAGGAAGTGGTTTTTAGATTGCTTTACAAATGTGTTTCGTGGGGCAAAATTTTTTTGGGTTATTTTTTAGAAAATAATTTAGAATTAAGCTACTACTTTTCGGATTGCTTCGATGTGTTCGGCGACTTCTGTTCCGCGTTTTGTGAGTTTGATTATTTTGATTCGGCCTTTTTTCTCGAAGCTGACGAGTCCGAGTTTTTCTAATATTTGTAGAATTTTGACGGCGTGGGAATATGTGCAGTCGACTTCTTTCGCGAGCTGGGAGCCGTATTTCGCGCGTGATACTTTTTTTAGTGCTATCAGCATCATGGCTGGTTTTCTTCTGAAAAATAAATCAAAGTTGTCTCCCATTGTGTTGTTGGAACTATATGTTCCGATGTATATATTGGAATGATATTTTGCTTTTAAGTCTTTCTCTGGAAATTCGTCCACAATTAGTAGATACAAAAAATGGCTTTGTCATTTTGGGGGGGTAGGCGCTGGAAGCAAAGCTTTCAGGGGTAATTGGTATTGGGTCGCTTCGCTTATGGGTGGTAGGTAAATTTAAATATAATTGAAAGGATGTTATTCTATGATTGATATTAAGTTGATTCGGGAGAGTGTGGATTTGGTTCGGGAGAATATTCGGAAGAAGGGACAGGATGGGAAGTTGGAACTTGTTGATAGGGTTTTGGATTTGGATGTGAAGTGGAGGAAAGAGAAGAAAAAGGTTGATGATTTGAGGGCTGAGAGGAACCGGATTTCTGAGTCGATAAATGGTTTGATGAAGAGTGGGAAAAAGAGTGAGGCTAAAAAATTAATTATTGAAGCTAAGGAGATTCCGGGGAAGATTGCTAAGATTGAGGTTAAAGCTGGGAAATTGGCTGGGGAGATTCGGGGGATTATGTTGAAGTTGCCGAATATGATGGATGCGTCGGTGCCGGAGGGTAAGGATGAGAGTGGGAATGTTGAGATTGAAAAGATTGGCGAGGCAAAAGTTCCGAGCTATGAAATTTTTAATCATGTTGAATTGGCTGAGAAACTTGGTGGATTGGATTTGGAGAGTTCGAGGAAAACATCTGGGCAAGGTTTTTATTTTTTGAAGGGAGATGTTGCTCGACTTCATTCGGCTATTTTGAGTTACGCCCGGGATTTTATGATTGGAAAAGGTTTTGAATATGTCGTGCCGCCGTTCATGATTCGGGCTGATGTTGTGACCGGGGTTATGAGCTTTGAGGAAATGGATGCGATGATGTACAAGGTTGCCGACGAGGATTTGTATTTGATTGGGACGAGCGAGCATTCGATGATTGGGATGTTTAAGGAGCGGATTTTAGGGAAGGGAGATTTGCCCGTCGCTATGACGAGTTATTCGCCGTGTTTTCGGAAGGAGAATGGGGCGCATGGAGTTGAGGAAAGAGGACTTTATCGGGTTCATCAGTTTGAGAAACAGGAGATGATTGTTGTTTGTGAGCCAAATGAGAGTTATGATTGGTATGAGAAGATGTTGAATTTTACCGTCGAGTTTTTCAGGAGCTTGGATATTCCGGTGCGGAAGTTGGAATGTTGCTCAGGGGATTTGGCGGATTTGAAGGCGAAGTCATGTGATGTCGAAGCTTGGTCGCCGAGGCAGAAGAAATATTTTGAGGTTGGGAGTTGCTCGAATTTGACTGATGCTCAGGCGAGGCGATTGGGGATTAAGATTAATGGGGGGAAGGGAAATTATTTTGCGCATACTTTGAATAATACTGTTGTTGCTTCGCCTCGGGCTTTGATTGCGTTGATGGAGAATAGCCAATTGAAGGACGGGTCGATTAAGGTGCCGAAGGTTTTGGTTCCGTATATGGGTGGGGTTAAGGTTATTGGGGAGAAGAAGTAGAATGGAAGATATAAAATTAGATACTGGCTACAAAAAGGTTCAGTATTGGATTTCTTGGGTTGTTTTTGTTTTCGCTGGAATGATTTGGGCTTGGGTTGCCGTTCTTTTATTAGCTAATTATGGGAAAACGACCAGTAATGATGTTAAAAGCAAGAACGGTGTATTAAATAAGAGTTGGCAAAAATTTGTTTACATTTATGGACAAGTTGGAACGATAATTATTATTTTTGGATGGATACTGATTATATTTGGATGGATATTGGTTATTCTTGGAGTTATATAGTTTGTTGAAGAAGTAAGTTTTATATATTCTGAATTGTTTAGTTTGTTATGGTCGCGAAAAAACCTAAGAAGAAAAGCAGAAAGAAAGCGACTGTGAAAAAGAGCGCGAAGAAATCCAAGAAAGGATTGGGACGCTCGTATGGATATTAATATTTTTGTTCAGTTGATTATTGCGATTATTATGTTTGCTTCGGTTGTGTTGATTTATATGACGATTCGTAGTAATAAAATATTGAATCAGAATATTCTTTTTAATGAATTTGTGAAACAGGAAATTGGGCTAAGAATTAAATTACAGGAATATCGGAAGGATATACATTCTCGTGAAGAAAATGGTGATAGTTCTAAGGAGATTATGTTGGATTATGATACTCTTTTATTTGGCTATTATGAATATCTTGCTATTTGCTTGTATAAGAAACTTGTTAATGAGAATGATGTTGGGTTATATTTTAAAATTTCTCTGAAAGAGGTTAAATTTTTTTTTGATAAAAGTCTGCTTTTTATTGAGGGCTATGCTGAAGAATATGAATATCCTGGTCTTCGATGGTTGTTCAAAAGGTGGGATATTTAAATTAAGATTGTTATAGTTGTTTATGGATTCTGAAAAGGCGGTTTGGCAGCTGAGGGAGATTGAGAGGCTGGTTAGTGAGTTTGGCGAGGAGCCGAGGTTGGCGGCTGAGGGGTGGGGTGA
>CAZLQO010000026.1:3866-7211 GCA_964561955.1 Candidatus Woesearchaeota archaeon
TATTGGAATTCGATTAATTGGATTTTGGTTCGGTTTGGGCAGAGTGTTGGGAGGTCGAGGAAGAGGGAGGATAGGGCTTTCGCGAGGGTTGCAAATCTTTGATTTGTGAGGGTTGTTTCGCTTTGCGAAACGATGGTTGGCTTCGCCGAGGGTTGTGACTTTGTCGCGGGGGTTGTTTAGTTTTTGGAGAATTAGTTTGATTGGGTTCTTTTTAGTTTATTCCTTATTAGTTCTGCTCTTACGTCGTCAATTAATTTTTCCCTTGGCCAACCGCTTAAATCTATAATGGGTGGTTGTTCGACTCCATCTTCATTTTCTATTCTATGTCCGTGGTAATATGCTACAGGAATAATTAATTTTTTCTCTATCTGTTCTTTTCTACCAAAAGAATAATAATGGAATCCCCATGGTAGATAACTTAATGTTACATTCAACATTGCTTGTAATTCCCAATTTTTTACTTCATACGAATCTAAATGTGGGTTGCCTTGCCTTCTATGTGTGCCGCTAGCTATTAGGCTTTCTTTTCCTAGAATTAATCTTGCTTCTAAACGACTGGCGCTATCTCCACCACCCATGTTTAAGCGTAAATTTTTATCAGGTTCTAATTTTGAGAGATCTAATATCATTAGAGAAGGACTTGCATAATTATTATCTGATCTTATATATGGTTTTAACTTTAACTCATGTCCTTCTGAATCAATGAAGCGCCCTCTATCTTGGTAAATTTTTTCTTTATAACTAGCCTTGTTTTTGTTTAGTTTTTTTAGCCAATCTATTCTTTGTTCTATTTTTGTTTTTGTCATTTTGTTTTCCTGTAATCGTTTTCGGTTACTACAATAAAGTAATAACCATGTTTTTCTTAAGATTTATTTCCCACTTGGTGAGGTGTAATTAGAAAGGTTTTTATAAGGTGTAATATTGGATTTTGTATGAATGAAAAATTACTGGAAAAGATTGGTCTGACGAAAGGAGAAATTAGAGTTTATTTGACGCTTTTAAAAATTGGTGAGACTACGACTGGGAAGATTATTGAGGAGGCGGAGATTTCTAGTGGGAAGATTTACGAGATTCTTGATAAGTTGATTCGGAAGGGACTTGCTGGTTATATTGTGAAGGATAAGACTAAGTATTTTACTGCTTCTTCACCTAATAGGATTTTGGATTTTGTTAGAAAGAAAGAAAGGGAATTAAAGGAAAAGGAGGACGATCTGAAGAATGAATTGCCTCTTTTGTTAAAATTGCGAGAGGGGACTAAGGGATCGCATGAAACTATGTTATTTAGGGGACTTGGTGGGATTAGAACTGCGATTTTTGAGACTCTTGAGAGTGTTGGCTCTAAAGATGAAGTGTTGGCGATGGGGTTAGTTTCTTCGAAGGGAGAGAAATATAATGTTTTGTGGGAGGGTTGGCATAGCTTGCGCGTGAAAAGGAGGATTGCTTGTAGGGCTATATTTTCTGACAAAGATAATGATTATTATGGGGCGTTTGGGAAAATGAAGCAAACTAAAGTTCGGGTTTTGGAGGGGGTTACTCCTTCGGCGATTGATATTATTGGGGATAGGGTTCTGATTTTTACTTATGGGGAAGAGCCGTCTTGTTTGGTGATTAATAATCCTGAGGTTGCGAAATCGTTTAGGGTCTTCTTTGAGACGATGTGGAAGGTTGCTAAGTAGAAAGTCTTATAAATTGGGAGTTTTATGTTGATGTATGGCGAATGAAAATGTGATGCCGGCGGGGTTCGGTGGTTTGATGCGGTATAAGGAAGAGTATAATTCTAAATTGAAGTTCGGGCCTGGGGTGGTGGTTGGGATGATTATCGCGGTGATTGTTCTGGTTGTTGGGCTTAGAATTTTGTATACGTAAAATGTTTGGCGGGATGAATCCGGCGAAGATGCAGGGGATGATGAAGAAGATGGGGATCTCGCAGGTTAATTTGCCGGTTAAGAGAGTTGTGTTTGAGATGGAGGATTCTAATTTGGTGATTGAGGAGCCGAGTGTTACTAAGGTTTCGATGCAGGGGCAGATTAGTTATCAAGTTGTTGGCGATGCTGTTGAGGAAGGTAGCGAGTTGTTTAGTGATGAGGATGTTGCTATGGTTGTTGAGAAGAGTGGGAAGCCTATTGAGGAAGTGAGGGAGATGTTGGAAAAGGTTGACGGGGATATTGCTGAGGCGATTGTTGGGCTGAAAGGGTAGTATTATAGTATAATTATATTTTTAAAGGTTGGATTGTCTTTTCTTACATAGACGAAGATGTTATTGAGGATCAGGTTTATACCTGTAGAACTTGTGGAGCAGAAGTTGTGCATGACGCATTTAAATACAAATGTTATGGTTGTGGTGATTATGGAAGTATCTCTGAGCTTGATGATTCTGGATTAACAAAAAAGATTGATGATTCTTCTGGCATTGAATCACAATAATTTCTATAAACTGTTGTTTTAGTTTATTTAGATGGAGTGGGATGAGAATTTTGTTAATGCTAAGTATCATTTGGCTGTGGCTGAGCGGATGTTAGTGAGTTATGGGGAGGTTGGGGATAAGCGGTTTTTGGTTGGGATTATTCGGGAGGCGGCTAAGAGTGTCGGGTTTTTGATTAAGTTTGTTGGTAAGGATTCTCGCGAGGATGTGAAGGATGTTCTTTTGAGGTATGTTGATGGGGTTACTTGTGAGAATTTGTTTAAGGTGTTTGAGGTTGAGAGGGCGCAGAGGAGTTCGCCTATTGAGTATGTGAGGGGCGGTAAGATTATTTTGTTGGTTGATGGGAAATATAAGATTTTGACTGTTGGTCGGATTGGGGAATTTGTGAAATCGATTGGGGATGGGATTAGGGTTTTTTCTGGGAAATTTCGGCAGATATAAAAAGGTGTTTGATGTTGTAATTTTTACTCTATGGTGCGTTATGGTTGAGGAAATTATTAAAGAGAAAACTAGCGCTGACCATCTTATGTATGTCAGTTTGAAGTATACGAAGACTTGCGATGTTATTTTGAATTTGTTGGCGCGATGGAAAAGTTTGATTGAGTTGTGTTTTGATAGAATTTTGAAAAATTTTGTTGAGAACGGGAAGATTCCTGCTATGCCGACTAATCCGAAGCAGAGAATCGAGTTTGTGAAGAAATATTTTAAAAAGATTGATGTGATTCAGGATGTTGTTCCGTTATATGTGTTTTTTAAGAGGGTGCCTGACTTAAAGAAGACACGTGAAGGGGAATTTCGGAAGAATGTGAATCTGAAGGTTTTTGATGGGGCGAAGGTTGTTGAGATTAATATGGATATGTTGTTGGAGTATTGCGGGATTGTTGATAGGTTTGTGGATGAGACTCGACGTATTATCTCTGTTA
>CAZLQO010000027.1:0-6949 GCA_964561955.1 Candidatus Woesearchaeota archaeon
GTGAGGTTAGGGGGAAGGAGGCGTCGGTTTTGTTTCAGGGGATGGCATCTGGTCACGCTTCGATTTCTACTATGCACGCTGATTCTGTTGATGCTATTATTAGAAGGTTGGAGACTCCGCCAATTAATTTAAGTCCGATGCTTGTTAACGGTTTGGATGTTATGGCGATTATGACTCATGCGATTGTTGGAGGGAAGGAGACGAGGAGATTGCGGGAGATTGTTGAGGTGATTAAAGTTAATCCCGATGGGGTTGCTTTGACTAATACACCTTTTTCGTGGAATCCTGCTGATGATAAATTTTATTTTAAAAAAGATAGTAAGGTTTTTGATAAGATTTCAATGAAGTTTGGGATGTCTCGAGAAAGTTTGCAGAAAGAGTTTGAGATGAGGACGAAATTGTTGTATGCTTTTTTTCAGAATAAGGTTTTTGGGTATGATGAGGTTCAGAGGATAATTAATGAATATTCTAAAAATCCCGAGGGCGTTTTGAGAAAGTATGGGGTTAGGTAGCATAATTTAATAAATGAGGATTTCTTTGGAGTGATGATATGGTAATTTTTGGAGTGATGCCGGAGGAGAGATGGTGAATATTGAGTTTGTTGGGCAATTGGTAGATGCTATGGATGATGCTGTTAAAAGGATGGAGGCGGCTATAGATAAGAAGGATGTTAATGGGGCTAATAAAATGAGGACATTTGTTTTTGATTTGCATTGTCAGATTTCTAACGTGATGGAGGGGAAGGATGTTTGAAGATTTGAAAAGGAATATTGAGCAGGAGAAAAAGATTGTTGCGGATATGCGGTCGATTCAGGTGGCGATGGAGGAGGATAGTAGGTATAGAGGGTTTTATTTTTCGAGTCTTAAATCCTTAGGGGAGCAGTTAGTTTTGTTGAATAGGGCTGTTCCAGATTTGTTGAAGGAATGGTCGCCATTTAAGAAGACAGAAGACGGAGGACAGAGGATAGAGGAAAAGAAAAAGGAGACGGTTAGTATGAGTTATGTTTCGCCGTCGACGAAAGAGAAGAGATATATTACAATTAATAAAAAAGATAGAGGGGAGTTTCTGGAGAAGTTGAAAATGTCGGAGGGAGCGTTGGCTGGGATTAAGAAAATAAAGGCGAAGGAAATTAAGGAGATTATTTATAAGCCGGGTGTTTTTGTGAAGATGTCTAATAGTCTTTTTAGGGGTTATGCTGATAGGCTTATCCCTCGTTTTGGGAAACTTGCTAGGGATTTGAGAAAGGCGAATATTCATTTTTTGTTGTCGAGTTATTTGTCGATGGGGATAATGATGTCGGTTGTTGTGTTTTTTTTGGGGCTTTTGATTTATGGTGGGTTGTTAGTTGTTGATTTGGGTAATTGGACTTATTTCTTTTTGCCTTTTGGGTTAGTGGGAGGGGTTTTATTTTTATTTTATTTTTATCCTGCGAGTGAGGCGAGTTCTGCTCAGAAGAAGGTTTCGCAAGAATTGCCTTTTGCGACGATTCATATGTCGGCGATTGCTGGTTCGGATGTTGAGCCAACAAAGATTTTTAAAATTATTGCGAGGTCAAATGAATATCCTAATATTGGAGGGGAGATTAGGAAGGTGATTACTCAGACGGATGTTTATGGTTATGATTTGGTTACGTCTTTGAAGAATGTTGCTGCCCGGACTTCGAATAAGAAATTGGCTGAGTTGTTTTCTGGGATGGCGACGAATATTACAACGGGTGGTTCTTTGAGGAATTATCTTGAGAAGAAGTCTGAGAATTTTTTGGTTGATTATAGGCTGGAGAGGGAGAAGTATGCGGACTTAGCAGGGACTTTTATGGATGTTTATATTTCTATTTTGATTGCGGCCCCTTTAGTTTTGATGATGATGTTTATTGTTATGAATGTTGCTGGGCTTGGGCTTGGTGGGTTGACGATTGAGTCGCTGTTGCTTTTGAGTGTTGTGGGGATTGTTGTGGTGAATATTATTTTTATTGTTGTTTTAAATGTGAGGCAGCCTAAAGTATGAGAATCGAAGATTCTCATGGTCACAGGTCACAGGTCACGGGTGACAGGTTTTGTTGTGCGCTTTTTGCGCTATCGACTTGGTGGGGTTGGGAAGGTTAATAAATATGAGGTTCTTTTCTGTTTGAATATGGTGAGAGATTTTAAGGAGTTGGATATTTGGAAGAAATCTTTTGATTTGGTTGAGAAGGTTTATGGGGCTGTGGCTGATTCCCCGAAGGATGAGATTTATGGATTGAGTCAGCAGTTGAAGAGAGCTGTTGTTAGTGTTTCTTCAAATATCGCTGAGGGATGTGGGCGGCGAACTAGTAGGGATTTTATTCAATTTTTGTATATGTCTTTTGGAAGTGTTAGGGAAGTTGAGTGCCAGTTGATGATTGCTGAGAGGTTGGGGTATATTGAGAGTGGGGAGTTGAAGTTGTTATTGGTTGAATTAAATAAGTTGGCTGGGATGTTGATGAAATTTATAAGATATGTGTCTGCTTTGGATGAGGGACTATGAAAATTGAAAAAGTGCACTGGTTTGGAATTGTGGCTGGGGTGGCGGTAGGAGTTGGTTCGTTGTTTTTGTTTTGGGGGAGTAGGTTGTCGTATTTTTTGATTGTTATTGCTTTGTTAATTATGGCTTTCCCTTTTGGCATTAGTTTTCTTGTTGGGCAGAGTCGGCAGAAAGAGAAGGAGGAAAAGTTTTTGGAGTTTGTGCGTGATTTGGTTGAGAATGTGCGGTCTGGGACGCCTGTTGGTAAGAGTATTGTTAATTTAAAGGGGCGTAACTATGGGACGTTGAGTCCTCATGTTGATAAGTTGGCTAATCAGTTGTCTATGGGAATTGTTTTGACTGATGCTTTTAGTATTTTTTCCAAGGAGGCGAAAAGTCGTGTGATTGCGAGGGCTGTTGGGTTAATTAATGAGGCTGAGAGGGCAGGGGGCAGGATAGATGTTATTCTGGATTCGGTGGCACGGTCTGTTAATCAAATTGAGCAGTTGAAGCAGGAGAGGAAGGCGGCGATTTCTAATTTGGTTACTCAGGGTTATTTGATTTTTCTGGTTTTTATTGTTATAATGTTGGTTTTGGAATTTAAGATTTTGCCTTTGGTTTCTGATTTGCAGGGAACTGGTGGGTTGAGTGTGGGTGTGACGAGTGTGAGTTCGGACCAGTTTTCGATGCCTTTGTTTATTATGCTTTTGGTCCAATCTTTTTTTGCGGGGCTTGTGATTGGGAAGATTTCTGAGGGGAGTGTTAAGGCGGGGTTTAAACATTCGTTTATTTTGGTTGCTTTGACTTTGTTGGTGACGACTGGGGCGAGGGTGTTGTTTGGGTAGGATAATTATATAAATGATGTGAGTGTTTTGTTGTGATGGGGAACAAAAGAGGATCGGGGCATTTTGAGATGATAATTTCTTTTATGTTTTTTGTTGGGTTTGTTTTTTTTCTTTTTGTGGTTCTTCGTGTTGATGATAGGGTTCGAATTTCGGGAGCGGTTGTTTCGGGGCTTTATGATTCTCTTGAAGAGGAAGTCTATACTAATTTGTCGGATGTTTTTGTGAAGGCGAATTATACGGGAGCGGGAAGTTGTTTTTATGTTGAGTTGCCTGGTAGGATTTTTACTTATGCGCTGGGGACTGGAGATAGTTATGTTACTGATTTGAGTAGGGTTGATGTTGATTCTGGGCTTGAGGGTAGTGGGGATGGTGGTGATTTGAATCTTGAGGTTGGTGAGAAGTTTTTTAGGGTTGCAATTTCGCCGGAGTTTGACGACGACGAGGTGGGGGGGTGTGAGATTTTGAATGATTATGAGATGGGGAGTATTGATGAGAGGAGGGTTTTTTCTTATAGCGCTTTGGCGAGTAGGGCGAGTGATTATTATATAGATTATGAGGGCGTTAAAAGTAATTTGAGGGTGCCGGATATTTTTGATTTTGCGATTATCCCTGAGACTTTGACGGCGGTGAAGATGGAGCCACAAAATGGTATTCCCGGATTGGTTGAGGTTATTGCGAAAGATTATGTTGTTGAGGTTTTGTATGCGAATGGGACGGTGATTAATGAGAGGTTTAGTCTACTTGTTTGGTAGTGGTCTTGGGGTTTGGATAATTATATAAATGATATTGGTGTTTTGTTTGGATGAGGAATAAGCGAGGGTGGATTCGGATTTTGGAGGCGACGATTGCAGTGATGGTTGTTGCTGGTGTTTTGGTTGTTGTTTATGCTAAGCAGGTTGATAGAGGGATCGGTCCGGCTGATTATTTTCAGAGTTTACAGAAACAGATTTTAATGGATGTTTCTTCGAGTAGCGAATTGAGATTGATGGTTTTGAGTGGCGATGAGGTGGCCTTGGGTTTATTTGTTGGAGACAAGGTGCCTGATGCGTTTGGATATTATGTGAGGGTTTGTGGGCTTGGTGATGTTGGTGATTATTGTAAGATAGATGACGTGAGTGTTGTTGCTGAGATTAAGGATAAAGATGTTTTTGTGGAAGAGATTGTTGTTTCGGCTGATTTGGGCGATGGGAGTAATGCAGATTATAATCCGAAGAAGGTTCGGTTATTTGTTTGGGAGAGAGGGTAGATTTAAATTGATTAGTTACTCTACGGGATTTTTGTGGGGAAAATGTTTTTAAAGGAGTTACTCCTACATATTTTAGGAAAAGAGATGGCTTATAAGAGATATTTTTATAGAAATGGGAAAAAATTTGGACCTTATTATTATGAAAGTTATCGTGATAAGAATGGCGACGTGAAAAAGAGATATATTGGGAAAATTAATCCTGACAAGAAAAAAATTCCTGTGGGGAAACTGGTTTTGGGGGGACTGATTTTGTTTGTGGTGCTAATAGTTTCCGCACAGGTTCTCTTGTGGGAAACTGGTGACGGGTTACGGGAAACTGGTGACGGGTTTGTTGGTTCTGTAAAAGGATTTGCTTCTAATTCTATATCTCGTATTGTTGGATTTGTTGTGGATGGTTCTCAATCATCGCCTCTTCAAGTACTCTCTGAAGAGGGCAAGATTGCGGATGGTTCGCCTTCGGCGGATGATTCACAACAGGAAGTTGTGGATGATTCATCGGCTGATGCCGATGAGGGTTTGGTGGATGAAGTGGTTGTATCACAAGAGGGAGTAGTTGATGAGGATATTGTTGTTGTTCTTGGAGGGGTTGAAGAAATTGTTGATGAGGTTGATGAGAATGTTTCTGCGGTTTTGGATGAGAATGATTCTGTTGATGAGAATGTGAGCGAGGTTGATGAGAATGTGAGCGAGGTTGATGAGAATATTACGGATGTGGTTGATGTTGAATTGGATGATAGTGTTGATGAGAATGATTCTGTTGATGAGAATGTTACGGATGTGGTTGAGAATGAGAATGTTTCTGGTGTTGTTGTTTCGGTTAAGCAGTATAAGGCTGTTGTGAATCGGCGGGTGAAATGGATTAAGAAAGTTGTTGTGAATGAGAGTGGGGGCGTGAGTGTTGATGTTCCTTTGAGTGCGGAAGATATTACGATTAAGACTGGTGATGAGGTTGATGAGGCAGATGTTGAGGCAGGTGAGTATGAGGATTTAGTTGATGAAGTAGATAGGGAGGATATTGTTGATGGGGCGATTACGGGATTTGTTGCGAGTGATATTAAGAGTGGGCAAGGGATTTTGACGAGGCTATGGGAATGGATTAAGGACTTTAGGGTTTCTGGGAATGTTATTGATGAGGTTGAGTTGGAGTTGAGTGGGGATATTGTTGAGAGTGGTAATAGTAAAGTTGTTGATTTGGATGATGTTGTCGACGCTGAATTGGAAAAGGGTGGTGAGGCGAAGGTTGCGGTTGAGTATTATACCGAGGCTCCTTTGGCTTTTGAGAATGATATAGATAGGGGGAAGAGGGTTGTTGTGAGTGCGAGTGATGATTTGAATTATAGTGATATTTTGGCGTATGCTGTTTTGGATAATAAGGTTCGGGTTAATTCGTCGAGGCTGAAAATATATCATCTTGTTTCACAAGAGGATATGGTAACGGGTAACGGGTCACAGGTAACAGAGGGGAAGGGGGAAAAAGAGAAAGAAGAGAAGAAAGAGGAGAAGACTAAGGAGGATAAGGGGAAAGAAAAGAGTTATGTTGCCGAGGATGAGGTGATAAATGAGAGTGTGGCCGAGGATGTTAATGAGAGTGTGGCCGAGGATGTTAATGAGAGTGTTGTTGAAGAGGGGGAAGAAAATAGCTCACAGATTACACAGATTGACACGGGTTCTGAGGAGGATGTTGTCGAGGAAGTTGCTGAGGAGGTTGTAGTAGATGATGGTGCGAAGGAAACTAAAGTTGATGAAGTTAAGGAGGAGAAAGAAGAGAAGGTTAAAGATGATGTTTCTCAAGACAGCGACGGAGATTTGGAGTTGGTCGGGATTACTGGTGATGTGGTTAAGGGGGTGAAGAAGGATAAGGATGTGGTTGAGACTGAGGTTGTTCGGGTTGAGGTTGATTATGTTGGGCATGATTTGGATGGGGATGGGTATGTTGATTATGTTGAGTGGGTTGTCCCGCATTTGTCGAACCAGACTTATGAGATAATTTATATTAGTGGGGCAGAGCATTTGGATTCTAATTATACATTTATTGAGGATATTTATGACGAGGTTTCCAAATTGGATGGGGATTATAGTTTAATTCCCGACGGTGATTATGTTAGGGTTTCGTTTGAGAAGAAGTTGGATAGTTCGAAGGATATAACGATTTTTGCTCGGGCTAATTGGAGTAATATGTCTGCTGATATTGTTGTTTATCGGGAGAATGATAATGAGAGTGTCGCTGTTTTTGAAAATGTTTCTTCGGAGGGTTGGTATAAAGTTTATTTGGCAAATTTAAATGAAAATGAAAGTTTGGATACTTTTGATTTGAGGATTGTTTGTGGGGGCAATTTTAGTTGTGGGGTTGAATTTGATTATATTGTGGACCCGACGATT
>CAZLQO010000028.1:0-6899 GCA_964561955.1 Candidatus Woesearchaeota archaeon
TTCTTGATAGTGGACGAACTTCATATATTCCGCTTTCGGCTGTTGAGGTTTTAGAAGATAAAGAGATTGGGGTTTATGATAATATTATTGCTTTTGCTGAAGATGCTGATTTGGTCGAGAATACGACTTCTGATATTGAAGATGCGTTGATGCTTAGTCGTGGGATTTTGTTTGCGAAGGATAAGGATTTTAGTGTTTCCAATATGCTTTCGATGCAGGAAACTATTAGCAGTACATTGAGTACAATTTCGTTGTTCTTGGGATCTATTGCTGCAATTTCTTTGCTTGTTGGTGGGATTGGGATTGCTAATACTATGTTTACTTCGGTTTTGGAGAAGACTCATGAAATTGGTATTTTGAAAGCTATTGGTGCTAAGAATGAGGATGTGTTGAGTATCTTTTTGATTAATTCTGGGTTGATTGGTTTTGTTGGTGGGGTTGGTGGTGTTCTTGTTGGCGTTGGTTCTAGTTTGTTTGTTAGTACTCTTATTGGTGGGGCGTCTGGTGGTGGAATGATAAGTCTTGGTGGGGCGTCTTATGTTTCGGTTTGGCTGATTTTGTTTGCCCTTGGGTTTTCCGTTGTTATTGGAATGATTGCGGGTGTGATTCCAGCCTATAATGCTTCGAAGTTGAAACCTGTTGATGCGTTGAGATATGAGTGATTATTGGAAATGTTTAAATTGTTTCTTTCTTTTTGACTGGATGGCTAATATAAAGTTTGGGCCGACGGGGATTGGGCCGGTTGGGGATGCGGTTGAGAATTTGAAGATGTATCATAAGTTGGGGTTTCGGGCGGCGGAGGTTTTGTTTACTTACGGGGTTTATATTAAAGAGAAGGAGGATGCTTTGAGGATTGGGAATGTTGCGAAGAAACTTGGAATTTATTTGTCGGTGCATGCACCGTATTGGATTAATTTGAATTCGAAGGAAGATAAGAAGGTTGAGATGTCGAAGAAGAGGATTTTGAAGTGTTGTGAGGTTGCGTCGTGGCTTGGGGCTAAACGAGTTATTTTCCATCCGGGATATTATACTTCGACTTCGGAGAAATCGAAGCTCGTCGCTGGTCGTTCGTCGCTGGTCGCTGAGGAAAGTTACCAAAAGATTAAGGAGGGGATTGTTGAGATGATGAAAGTTGTTAAGGATAATAAGTGGGATGTTGAGTTGTGCCCGGAGGTTATGGGGAAGGTGAATGTTTTTGGGTCGATTGATGAGATTGGGGCTTTGATTGATGCGACTGGTTGCGGGGTTTGTGTTGATATCGCGCACGTTTTGGCGAGGTATGGTTCTTATTCGTTTAGTGAGATTGAGAAGACTTTTAAGTTGAAGAATTGGCATGTGCATTTTTCTGGGATTGAGTATGGGGCGAAGGGGGAGAAGAAACATTTGGTGACGCCTTTAGATGAATGGGAGAAGGTGTTGGGGTTTTTGTCTAAGTTGGATAAGGATATTGTTTTAATTTGTGAGTCGCCGGACGCTGTTTCTGATAGCGTTGTTGGGATGAAGGTTTGGGGGGAGTTAGTTAGTTAAGCTGGTTTTCTTTTTTTAAATCTTCTTTTTGTTGTTTTTCTTCTTCGAGCATTCGAATTCGGAGTTCGGAGATTTTTTCTAGAATTCGTTTTGCTTTGTCGGGGGAATCTCTTGCTGTGTTTAGGATGTATAGGATTTTTCTTAGGATGTCGTCGTAGGATTCGCCTTTTTGTTCTCGGAGTTTTTCTATTCGTAGTTTTGTTTCTTCTAAGAGTTTTATTGTTGTGATTTTCCAGGTTGTTTTTTTTAGTGTCATTTTTTGTTACTGTGATTTACAGTGTTTGGTATACGTTGGTATACTTTTTAAGTCTTTTCGTCCTTCTGAAATTACAACAATAGTAAGCTTTAAATAGTTTTCATTTGTTGTGGTTTTAATTAAATTAAGATGGAAAAAATGAAAAGAAATTTGTTTTTGATTCCTTTTGTTGCAGTTATAACTTTGATGATTGTGAGTTTTGCTTCGGCTGGACTTGCGAGTGATGTCGACGTGGAATTTAGTGATGTTGAACTTGGCTGTTCTACGACTATGGTTGGTAATGTTGGCGATGTTGTCCCGGTAAGGGTGACATTTAAGTCTTCTGCCGACGAGAAGGACGTGAAGGTTAAGGTTTTTATGGAAGGTCATCGTGATGATGTTTCTGCTTATACGAGTAGATTTGATATCGAAGATGGCAATGTTTACACTAAGCTTTTGCGTTTAGAGTTGCCTTCTGATTCTGATGAGTTGTCTGAGGAGTATACTCTTTATGTTGAGATTGTCTCCAAAGATGATAGGACTGAGAAAGAGTATACCATTAGCATTCAGAGAGAGTCTTATACTATTGAGATTTTGACTGCTGATTATTCTTCGAGAGTTTCGGCTGGCGATGTTGTTCCGGTTTCTGTTGTTGTTAAGAACAATGGTTACGATAGATTGGACGATGTTTATGTTAGAGTTTCGATTCCTGCCTTGGGTGTTTCTTCGCGAGGTTATGTTGGCGACATGGTTCCTACAGAGGATTGTGTTTTGGTCGATGATGGAGACGATGTTATCGTTAGTAATTGTGACGATGATGACGAAGATTCCATAGAAGAGATTGTTTCCTTGAAGATTCCTGCGGGCGCCGATAGTGGTGTCTATGAGTTGGAAATTGAGGCTTACAACAGGGATGCTGAAGTTGTTGCTACTAAGTTGATTAGTGTTGGCGATTCGGGCTCTACTATGGTTTTGGCTGCTGCGAAGAATAAGGACTTGAATGCTGGAGAGACTGTGACCTATGAATTGGTTATTGTTAATTCTGCGGACGATGTTAAGGTTTTCAATATTGTTGCTGTTTCTGGCGACGTTTTGAGCGTTTCGGTTCCCTCAGTAATTACTGTTGGCCCTGATTCCAGCGAGACTGTTGCTATTGTAGTAACTGCGGTTGACGATGCTGAGATTGGAACTTATACTTTCTCTGTTGGTGTTAATGGTGAGCAAACTGTTTTTGGAGCTAATGTTGTCGGCGAGAGTGTCTCGACGTCAGTTGTCGCTTTAACGGTAGTCCTTGTGATTATCTTTATAGTTCTCCTTGCTGTTTTGGTCGTTCTTCTTACGCGAAAGGAAAAACCAATTGAAGAAGTAGAAACTAGTTATTACTAGTTATATTAATTTTTTATTTTTTATTTTTTTGGGTTATTGGGAAGAGGGTGGTGTGGATGAAGATGGAAAGAGAAGAATTTAATAAGGCGATTGAAGAATAGAAGGGACATTGTGAGAAGACTATTAATAGTTCTAATCCTAATGATTATTTGAATTGTGATGCTTATAGAAAAATTGTTTCAATGGGGCGTGAAGTTTTACCGTTGGTTAGAAGTGTTTATGATAGTAATAGTTCTAGCGATTTTGGTTTAGATTGTGTTAAAAATTATTTAACTTTTGTTGTGAGAAAAATTGTTGGAGGTGATTTTAAAGTTCCAGATGGGATTTATTTGGGAATGCGTGAACTTGAGGATTATACGAAGAGGTGGCTTGATGAGAATATGGAGAAGTATTTGAGGAAGTGATTTAGGAAATTAGATTTTAAGAGATGATGGAGAAAAAATGAAGGAAGAGAAAAGGACGGCATTGGATGTTTTGGGCGAGATGTATCTTCCGGAGTTTGTGGCATTGAGAGATGATGGGGATTATTCTGGAAAGAGTGTGGTTTTTAATTTTAATCCTAATGAGCCACGAGTTGTTTCGCATCCATTGAATTATTTGACTCCGAGAGGTTTACATTTGTGTCTTTCTCAGGCTTCTTATTGTTTTTATGAACATTTGGTTATGAATGAAAAGATGTCTTTTGATTTGAATACAGCAAGGGATATTTATTTTCAGATGAGATTAAGAATAACAGAATTAAATCAAAAATTTAGGAAAGAGATGAGATTAAGTTCTTTTCAGGGAAAGCTTAATTTAGATAGATTGAGAGTAGGAGATAGATTTTCTTTGGCTAGATTTTCTTTTGATATGGGGAATCGTGCGATTGTTGGAGACTTAACTACAATGATTGCACCACATTCTGTTCCTCAAACAAATATAGATACATTAAGACATTAGATTTTTAGAGATATGATTTTTGAGATGTTTTCTTGCATTGATACGCCGTAGAGATTTGAGGCTTCGGAGATTAGGGTGTCGTTGTGGGTTACGATGATGTATTGGCCGGATGTCATGTATTTTTTGATTAGGGCGGCGAGGAGTTCGGAGTTGTGTTTGTCGAGGGCGGCGTCGATTTCGTCGAAGACGTAGAAGCAGTAGGGTCGGTATTCTTGGATTGCGAAGATTAGGGAGAGTGCGACCATTGTTTTTTCACCGCCGGAAAGTGAGGTGATGTCGAAATATCGTCCTCGTGAGACTTTGATTAGGATGTTTAGCCCTCCGTCGAAAGGGACTTTTTTGTTTTCAAGTTCTAGGAAGACTTCACCTTTTCTTGAAAGTTGTGAGAAGTTTCTTGTGAAGTATTCGTTGACGGCTGTGAGGGTTGTTAAAAATGATTTCTTTTTTTTCTTGTCTATTTCGGATATTATGCTTTCTATTTTTTCTTTTTCTTTTTGAATTATTTCGATTTTGTTTTGTATTAATTTTACTTGTTCTTCTAATGTTTCGAAAACTTCTAGTGCTCGCATATTTATATTGCCAAGTCTTGATATTCTGAATTGAGCTTTTTGTAATCTTTCTTTTATTTGTTCACTTGGCATTTGTAGTAATTCTATTTGTCCGAATTCCTGTAGTTCTGATTTTATAGAATCCATTTGTGCTGTTAGTTGGGCTTTTTGAATTTTGTTGCTGTTTATTTTTTCTTCGAAGTTTTTTATTGTGTGCTGTGCTCCGATTATGTCAGTTTCGATTGTCTTTTGTTTGTCTTGAGTCTCGTTTCTTTCGTCGAAGAATTTTTTTGCTTTTTCGAATAGTTTTTGTTCTTCGATTTCTTTTTCTTTTGTTTCTTCCTCTTTCTCTTTTATTGTAATTTCTATTTTTTTTAGTTCGATTTCTGATTCTTCAGTGTCTCTTTCTGTCGATTTGAGTTCCATAGATAGGCGATTTATTTCTTTTCTTTTAATTGTTATTTCTGTGTCGATGTCCATGTCGGCGAAGGATATTTCTTGTAGTGATAATCTTGTCTCGCCGTATTCTTCTTCGATGTTTTTTAGTTTTTCATATTCCGTTTTTATTGAATGGAATTTTTCATTTGTTGATGTTAGTTCTTTTTTTGTTTCGTTTTGCTTCCCGGAAATTTTCTTAATTTGTTCTTTTTTTTCTTCTGAATTTTTTAGTTTTATTTGGTCTATGTCTAATTCATTTAATTTTATCCTGAATGTTGATAATTTTTCTTTTAGGCGATTTATTTTTATGTTTTCTTCAAGTCTTATTTGGGAGTTTTTTTCTATTTCTTTTTTTGCTAAATCTATTTTTTCCGTTGCTGTTGTTGAAATTTTGTGCTTGTGGGTTTCTTCTACGTCTTGTTTACAGATTGGGCAAAATTTTAATTTTATGATATCGTTTTTTAGTTCTTCTTCTTCTTTGATTTTTGTTTTTAGAATTGCATTTTCTTTTTCTTTTTCTAAAATTTCTTTTTCTAAGTTTGATATGTGTTCTGTTATTGTTTTTATTCTGTTTTCTGTTTCTTCTTTTTGTTTTCTGTTCTCGTCGATTGATTTAGAATATTTTATTTCGTTGAATAGTGAGGTGATTGTTTGGTCTATTAATTGAATTTCTTTTGAGGATTCGATTAAGAATTTTTCTTTTTGGAATTTCTGGTTTTCTATTGTTGAAAGGTCTGATTTAAGAATGTAAAATTTTCTTCTTTGTTGTTCGAGTTTGTCGAGTTTTTCCTGAATTGTTTTTTGTTTTTCTTGTTGTTTTTTTATTTCTGGGGAGGAGGTTTGTATTTTTGATATTTCGATGTCGAGGTTTTCTGTTTTGTTTTTGATGTGCTGTATTTTTTCGTTTCCTTGCGTGATTCTGTTGTTGAAGTTTTCGTATCTGACGCTTAGTCCGGCGAGGTCGGCCTTGAGGTCGGATATTTCTCTGTTTATTGTTTCTTGTTCGTTGCTTGTTGAGGTTTGAATTTGTTTGTTAATTATAAGGATTTTGTCTTGTAATTTATTTACTTGGATATTTTTTTCATGAATTGTTTTTTTCAGTTTTTCGATTTCGGAATTGTGGTTTGTGATTGCCTGGTTGATTATGGATATTTCTTTTTCTTTTTCTTTTTCTTTTTTTGATAAGAGGGTTGCTTTGCATTTTTTTATTGTTGTTTCGAGTTTTTTGTATAGAAGGGCTTCTTGTTTGTCTTTTTCGAGGTTTTTTAGATGTGAGTTTCGTTCTTTGAGAATGGCTGATACTTCTTTGAGTTTTTCTTCGGTTTTTTCTAATTCCCTTACAGATTTGTGTTTTCGGGTTTCGTAGATTGAGATTCCGGCGACCTCTTCGATTATTTTTCGTCGTTCTTCTGCGGTTGCTTTTACGAGTGATTGGATTTCTCCTTGGAGAACTATGTTGAATCCGTTTGGGTCGACTCCGGCTTGTGCCATTAATTCGAGGATTTCTTGTCTTGTTTTTGTTTGTCCGTTTATCTTGTATATTGATTGACCGGTTTTTCTGACGGTTCTTTTTATTGTGATTTCTTTTGAGTCGATGCCGAATGTTTTGTCGGAGTTGTCGAATACGAGTTCGACTGATGCTTCTGCTGAGCCTTTGTAAATTTTGTTTCCTGAGAAGAGTAGGTTTGCGGCTTTTGCGGCTCTTATGCTTTTGATAGATAATCGTCCGAGGACGAAGCAAAGTGCGTCGGTGATGTTTGATTTTCCGGATCCGTTTGGTCCGACGATTACGTTCATTGCGTTTTCGAATGGGATTTCGGTTTTTC
>CAZLQO010000029.1:0-6807 GCA_964561955.1 Candidatus Woesearchaeota archaeon
TAAACACAATCGGCCGACGATTCATCAACGAAACAATATCAATCTCAAACTTCCCCGGCGACAAAACCCGAACACTCTCCAAATCCAAAATCACCGGCTTCTCATCATCTTCAATCTTCAAAATACTCCGCACATCCTCCTCAACCCTCTTCTTATCAACACTATCAAACTCAGGAATAGGAACCTCTCTCGACGCAATTATCCCAGGCACCTGCTCATCACGAATATAGAAAAAAAACTTCCCACCACAGCTCCCACAACCCTCAAGTATCTCCTTACTCCCTACCTTAATTATCTTCGAACAATGAACGCATTGGTGGGGAATTGTTTTGCTCTTGACTACTTAGTAGTCAAACCTCCAGTTTATTTCAAGAGTAAAAAATTTCATAGGCATATCAAACAAACCTAAACAAAATTAATAAACCTTCCTAAAATCCTTTTAATCCTTTAATCCTGCTAATTGTTTTCATCTTCTCTGCAACATCAACTCAATCTTCCTCGGATTCCTCGTTATCTCCTTCACAACAGAAGCCGGTCCAATAATCGTAATCGCATCCTGCTCCCCAATAAGAATCTTCGCAATATTTCTCCTCACTTTCTCAAACAATCCCCTCTTATCATTATCACCAGAAATCGCAGCAACCTCAATCCCCTGAAAACCTTTAATGTTACCAATCAGCGTCATCGAATTCTCAATCAACCTAACCTCTTCATCCGGCTGCAACTTCCCCTGCAAAATAATAATCTTCTTCTGTAAAACCAACCCCATAATCTTCTTAATCTTCCCGATAATATCCTCATGCACAATCTCAGAATACGGCATAAAATGTATCGTCAAATCCTTCCCCGCTTTCCCCTTCGCCATCTTTTTATTTTTCTTCGCCATTTATTTTAAACAAATTCTAATTAATCCCTCCACCATCTTCGTTACTCTTTCTTTGTCTCCTCCTTTAAATGGATTATATTCGGTTGACATCATTTCATTCACACTCCCATCCGATCTTACTATCTCAACCCCTACCATCTGTTTACCCTCTTTTTCAAAATAATGTCTCTCTCCAGTTTCCATCAAACCTTCTTCACCAATTTGAAAAGCTCCTCATAAAACTCTTCCATATTATCACCATTTTTCGCGCTAATCCCAACAACTTCATACTCCGGAAACGCTCCCTGTACTTTCTTAACATCAGCTTTTTTTAAATCTATCTTATTCGCAACAATCAAAACCGGGATATCCCTCGCAACCAAATTCCCAATAATCGTAATATTAACCTGCGAATATGGATTCAGCGTCGCGTCAATCAAAACAATCACAGCATCAACATCGTCCAACCACTTAATAGATTCAATAATTCCCTGCGTCGCCTCTTTCGCCCGAGTCTGTGCCGCCTTTTTCTTCAACCCGAATTTCATAAAATCCTCAAAATCAATCTTCGTCGCAATCCCCGGAGTATCAATCAACCTAAACTCAATCTTCTTTCCATCCTTCTCAACTATAACTTTTTCCTTAATCTGAATTTCCCTCGTCTCGTGCGGCATCTTACTAACCGCTCCCAAATCCTCCCCAAGCCAATCCTGCGAAATCCTATTAGCCAAACTCGTCTTCCCCGCATTCGGTGAACCATAAAAACCCAACCTAATCTCCCCCTTCTTCTTAAAAATCCCAGCAAAAATCCTACGCGCAAAATTCCTAATTATCTTAATCATAAACTACCACTGGAACTCAGATTTATTAATGTTTTGCCTAATTTGTTGTTGAGCCTTAGTAACACTCCTCCTCGCCCGCCTATTCCTCAACCAAGCAGCAATCTTGCCAATCGGGAGAATCTCATACATCCCAACCATCTCTCCCCTCGACTTTTTAAGAACATAATCAACCCTCTCACTCGACCATCCCTTCGCCCTCAATTCAGACCGCGTCCTCAAATCACCAACCCCTCTCGCCCTCGCATTAGTCACATACATCAAAAGATTATACAACTGCTGACCATCCTTAAATAAATAATTCTCATACCTCCGCTTATACCAAACCTGCAAAAAACCATACAAAACCAAAACCAAAACCAAAACCAAAACAATATAAAAAATCGCTCTACCAATCGGCTTACAATCACTACGACAATTTTTATAATCCTCACCAGCATCGCAAACAAAATTAAAATTACAACTCACATCCACATTCTCCCCTATAACAAGCGAACTTAATTTCGGCGAAACAAAAAACGAAGCTCCATCCACCCCCTCATAATAAAACGAAAAACTCTCAGAACCCTCTCTATCTAAAACAACCACCGTCGCATCATCAACCTTTCTCTCACCAACACTCTCTTTGAAAAACAAATCGTTCATCGACTTATCAATCACAAAATAACTCTCAACATAATCTGTCGATTTCACCCCAACCTCATAAACATTAAACACAACTTCCCTCCCCCCATCCATCTTCAAAATAGAAAACTCCCTCGACGAAACATTCGCAACAATATAAGTACTCTGCCAAACTAAAATAGTATTCTTATATCCATCATCAGCCTCTCCTCCCCCAACCTCAGCAACAACCCCAACATCAATATCATTAAACTCCGTCATCAACCCCGGACTATTAAAACTATCATAAACAAGCCCAACCGGAACATCCAAAGCATAAAGGTCTTTAGCAATTTTGATAAAATCCTCAACGCCAACAGAATTATTCCTCGCCTTCTCCAACCTCTTCAGCTCACCATTAAAAAAATCAACATCAATCGCTTTCGACAAAGCCCCGCTATACCACGACGGCAATCCACCAATCAAATCAATAATACCATCCAAATATTTCCTCTTGTTAAACAACATCTCGTTAACAGCCGCCTCAGGACTAATTACCTTAATCAAAAAAGTTTTCTTAGAACTCAAATTCCCTCCAGCGCTAACTTCAATAGACATCGAATAATTACTTAGATTCTCATAAGTATGAACAACAAAGGGCTCATTTGTACTCGCAACCCCCCCGTCACCAAAAGCCCACTTATAACTCAAAGAATTGCCCCCATCAAACTGCACCAATGCCCGAAACTCAATCGGGACACCGGCCGGAGGATTCAAGGGCGAAACAGAACTCACAATCGGCGCCGGCAAAACAACAACCTCTTCACTCAAAAGCTCAACCCCCCCCAAAAAAATCTTGTACACCATACTCTTCGAAACATCAAACCCAAGAATACTCAAATCTAAAATCCCACTAAAATCAACCATCGCCGGCAAAATATTCAAAGTACTAGACTCTTCAACATAAGCATCTCTCCCCCCATCAAAATAATCTACAACCACATTCGAAATCGAAACATTCTGAGCAACCCCTGAAATTGCAAAAGGCAAAACACAACCCTCAGAACAATTCCTATTATATTTCTTATTAATCAAACTATCCGCCGCAACAAGCAAGCTCCCAAAATCCAAATCCTCAGAACTAAAATAACTCGCACCAGCATACTTAGCCTCTTTAACAAAAATAGCATAATCCTCAGAACCAGTCCCCGGCCCCAAAGAATAAACAAACCCACAAACAGCCCCAACATTTTCCTGAAACAATTTATAATTAGTACTCTCCAAAGAATCCGGCGCCCCAACACAAACCTGATAATTCCCAGCAGAAAAAATCTCGCCAACATCAGCACTAATAACACACCCTCTCTCCACCCTCGGATTAAACAAACAATTTCCCAAATCATTCCCCCCCAACTCAGGATAAACACTCATCTTCAAATCAACAACATCCCCTTTATCAACTTCCGCCCCAACATACAAAGCATTAGTGTCAGAAATAGAAATCATCTCACAATAGACAGACTTCCTTATCGGAGGACCAATCACAGGCACCGTCGGATTATAACATCCCCAATCCTCACCAGAATACTCTCCAGAAAATTCTTCAAACTCCCACTCACTCCCCTCAAAAAAATCAATAGATATCGGCAAATTCGAACTCTCAATAAAATCACTCTTAATATCAAATCTTATCCCCGTCACCTCAACATTATCCCCATTCAAAACAAACCCACCATAAACAACCCCAATCGCAGGAATAGAAAAAGTCATGTTCTCCCCACTCTTCAAAACCTCATAACCATCAGAACAATCCGGCGGCGAACAATCATAAATAACCCCGTTATCCGCCAAAAACTTTCCCAAATCCATCCTCCCTTTATCATTAGAAGTCACCTTGGCACCAAATCCCTCGTCAACAATCGTCAAATTAATCTCCCCCTTTATCTGCTCAAACGGCGGATAAAATTTCTCCAAAAAATAACTATGAACTTCAACCGAAGCCGAAACAAATCCAACTAAAACACAAGCCAAAAACAAAAACACCACCAACCTTTTCATAAAACAAAATGGCACTTCTACTTTATAAAACTACTTCCTCTTCTTCCCTCTTTTCTTCACAACCTTCTTCTTGCTCTTCTTAGACTCCTTAATCATCTTCAAATAAATAACGACGACGACCAACACAATAGCACCAACAATTATATAATCTCCATACATCCCCCAAAAGCTCAAGTCATTACTAACTCCACCTACCCCCATCACAACAAAATTCGTCTCAACCTCAGAATAAACGCCACCAACAGCAAACTCACACAAAACCAAAAACAACAACGTAAACACCAAACCTTTTCTCATAATTAACAAAGGCATCTTTATTATTTAAACTTTCCGCCTCTCTCAATTAAATCTTCTCACGAAAAACATAATACAACCCAAGAACAACTATCGAAGCAAACAACGCAAACAAACTAAACCCAGGCAATCTAATTATCGGCTCACCACAAGCCCTCACGGAACTTCCATCTGTACACCCCATCATATCCAAACACACATCAGGAAAACCATTATTCGAAACACCACTCACAACCCACGACACACCTTGCTCACCATCAACACATCCACCAAGAGTATAATCCTTCGAGCACGAAAACCATTGCTTAGTACTTTCATTGTCATAATAAGTCTCAGCCCCCTCCATATACAACTCACAAAGCCCAGAGACATCATTCCAACTACAAATACAACCCTCATAAGGAATCGTGAACATCGCAACACCGCACTCTTGATAAGTCCCACAAAATTCAGTTCCAACTCCCGTCCTCCCCAAATTCCAAATATCTGCCTTACACTCTGGTTCATTGGTATAAAGAGAACAAGCATAATCCCGAGTTCCATCCGCACAAATCCCATCCTCCTCTAACCAAACGCAACCTATCGCCACACAATCACTTTCCTTCGTCTGATTATAACACTGCTCCAATCTATAATCACACTTAAATGCTCCACCAGTCGCATTACAAAACATCCCCGCAGGACAACAAAATGGCTCACCCAAATTATAAACCGAAGACCCCATTGAACAACCATACCCAACATCCCTCGTCGCCAAAGCATCCTCTCCCGCTACATTACAATAATACTCTCCATCTATTTGCCCCCTCGAACAAGTACCAATAGCAAGCCCATCACCCGTCGGCAAACTACAACCAGCAATATTAAACTCGGCCTTTGTCGTCGACAAACCACCAACCCCACTCGCATCACAATAATTACTATTAGCATTAGAAAGAGTATAATGAACCCCAATCTCACTCTCACTAAACGCCCGACCATAAATCGCCACCTCATCCATCAGCCCAACAAAACTCTCCCCCATCTCAACATTCCCAATATAAACCCCAGGAGAAGAAAGCGTCGCCGAATTAGCACGACTCCCATCAATATAAAGACTCAAATTACTACTGACCGGCTCCCAAACCAAAGCAACATAATGAGGACTATCCACACTCAAAATTCCAGAATCAACAACAACCCCGCCAACACTAGCCCTAACCGTCCCATTCACAAGATGCTCAATCAAATAATTCCCCTTCTTAAAAAGAACAGAGTCCACGACGGGCGCACCATTCTTCTGAAACCACATTTCAATCGTGAACCCACCCTGAAGAACATTCCCAATATCCGGAACAGTTATTTTTTCAGCACCAGTAAAACCCGCAGCATCCCCGTCCTTCAAAACATAAAGCCCACCAGGCCAACCACTACCATCATGACCATTCCCAGAACTATCCGTCGCGTCCCCATCCATCTTCCAATACGCCTCCATCGAATAATCACAATTATCAGAAAAATTACTCACTACCGACAAACTACCACAACCCCCGATACCAGCAACACCCTTTTGATACTGAGTTAATACTTCCGTCAACGACAACGCCCTATTATAAACCGCAACATCATCAATCACGCCATTGAAATATGTCTCTCCAAGATCATCCCCTCTTTTACCAATAAACAAGTCCCCTGCATTATCCCTTATGCCCGATATTTTATTCCCAATACTTCCTGTCTTAACACCATTTAAATATAATTTAGAATTTGTCCCATTAAACACCCCAGTAATATAATTCCATCCCTGAACAGTAAGTAAAGATTCACTAAATTGAGATAAACTAGAGCCCCCGAGATTATCCCAAACCTTAAACTTTACCGTAGCACTTTCCCCTGAGTAAAGAATATAATTATAACGTTCCTTCCAAATCAAACCAACATTCTCACCAGTTACATTATAATAAAACCATCCTGAAACAGTTACTTCATTTGTTGGACTATTACTTGAAGAATCAGGAACTCTAACATAATCCTCAGTCCCATCAAACCTCAACGCCTTTCCCACTTGCCCAGAAACTCCCTTATAACTATCATCTCCATAACCATTCAAAATACCATCATTCCCATCAATAGAATCAAAAACCGTATCCCCCGTCTCCTCATCAAGAG
>CAZLQO010000030.1:0-6396 GCA_964561955.1 Candidatus Woesearchaeota archaeon
AGAAGGATGTTGAGTGGGCGGTTGAGTCGGCGGGGAAGTGTAAGGTTGTTGTGGCTGGGGGGGTTAAGAAGAATGAGTCTGATTTAATTAAGGAGGTTAAGGATGCTGTTTCTGTTGGGTGTGCTGGGGTTGCTATTGGGCGGAATGTTTGGCAGGCTCGGGAGCCTTTGGATGTTGCTAAGAAATTGAGGAAGGTTGTTTTTTATACGTAACTTTGTAATGGTAACTTTTGTATAGGGTGGAATTCTGGTGATTTAATAATATAGAATATACTACACGCCATTTTGGCTTTGAATATTGACGACCAATAGAGATCCTCCAGAAATGTAGTATGAAAGTTTTGTTGTAGATGGGCTGTTGTTTAAAATATTTTATTGGAATAAGTGGAATATGTAAGGAGAATAAAATGAAAAAATATTAGATGGAGTTGGATATTTTATGGATGGGAGATTCGCGTGAGGAGATTTCGGATTAATTGAGAGAAGTATAAAATAAATTTTATTAGGCTTTGAAAGCCGGAAGGGAAGTGTATTATGAAGAAGGTAATATAAAGTTTTTGACCATCTTGTTTCTGACAGTAGCCATGTTTCTGAAGCTGAACTTCTTCGGTTGAAAAAAATAGCTAAGAAGTATGGTGTTTAGTTTTTGTTCATCATTTGAGCGGTTGGCCTTAGTGGATACTCTTTAGAGTTGAGACTAAGGCCTTTTTATTTTTTATTTGTAGTATGCTATATGGTAGTCTATACATGTGGTAAGTTTTTTATAGTTGTTAATATTTTGTATTTTATGAATAGTGTGGTTGTTGTTAATTTTAAGACATATAGGCGTGGCGAGGGTGTTTTGAAGTTGGCGAAGGTGATTGAGAAAGTTGACGATAAGGTGATTGTTGGGGTGCAGGCTTGTGATGTTTGGATGGTTGGCGGTAGGACTAGGTTAAAGGTTTTTTGTCAGCATGTTGATTGGCAGAAGCCGGGGCGTGGGACTGGGTTTGTTTTGCCCGAGGCTGTTAAGGCTGATGGCGCTGATGGGGTTTTTTTGAATCATTCGGAGCATAAGTTGTCTTGGCGGATTTTGAAGCGGACGGTTAAGAGGTGTCGTGAGGTTGGGTTGAAGATTTTGATTTTTGCGTCGGGTTTGAAGGAGGCTAAGCGGGTTAGGAGGTTGAAGCCGGATTATTTGGTTGTTGAGCCGCCTGAGTTGGTTGGTGGGAAGGTTTCGGTTTCTTCTAAGCCTGGATATGTTTTGAATTTGAAAAAGAAGTTGGGGTGTGATTTTTTGGTTGGGGCTGGGGTTCATTCTAGGGAAGATGTTGTTAGTGCTATTAAGGATGGGGCTATTGGGGTTGCTGTTTCTTCGGGGGTTGTTAAGGATAGGAGTCCCGGGAAGAAGTTGAGAGAGTTGATTGGGTAGTTTTTTATAGTGCTGCTGTCCATCCGCCGTCGACGATTAGTTCTTCTCCAGTTATGTAGGATGAGGCGTCGCTTGCTAGGAAAACTACTGGGCCTGCGATGTCGATTGGTTTGCCGGTTCTTTTTAGCGGTAGTCTGGTTATCATTCCTTGTTTTGTTTTTTTGTCTGATAGTATTCCTTTTGTCATTGCGGTTTCGATAATTCCTGGGTGGATTGAGTTGACTCTTATTCCTAGTGGGCCGTATTCTGCTGCGAGGGATTTTGTTAGTAGTCTGATTCCTCCTTTGCTTGCGCAGTATGCGGCGGCTTGTGAGTATCCCATTATTCCTGCGACGGATGAGATGTTGATTATTGATGCTCCTTTTTCCATGTGTTTTAGCGCGGCTTGCGAGCAGAGGAAATGTCCTTTTAGGTTTATGTCTATTGTTTTGTCCCAGTCTTCTTCTGTTAGGTTTTTGGTTTCTCCTGGGATGAAGACTCCTGCGTTGTTGACGAGGATGTCGATTTTTTTGAATTGTTTGATTGTTTGTTGTATGAGGTTTTCGACTTGTTGTTTTTTTGAGATGTCTGTTTTTATGTAGATTGATTTTTGTTTTAGTTTTTTGATTTGGTCGACGGTTGAGTTTCCTGGGATGATGTCGGAGACGACGACGTCTGCTCCGTTTCTTGCTAGTTCGACGGCGATTGATTGTCCGATGCCCCTTGCTGCGCCGGTTACGATAGCGACTTTATTTTTTAGATTGAACATATCTACCTCTTTTGTGTTTGGTGATTTGATTATTTAAGAGTTTTGATTGGAAGAGTTTTTAAAGATTGGATTGTTATTGTTTTTATGAGAGTGGTGGAGAAGCCATGGGGGCATGAGAAGCATTTTGCTAAGAATGAGAAGCGTACGGTGAAGATTTTGTCGGTTAATCCTGGCGAGGAGTTGAGTCTTCAGAAGCATCGGTATCGTGTAGAAGAGTGGTTTTTTTTGACGGATGGTTGGGTGCAGATTGGGGCGAAGGTGAAGTTTTTTAGGAAAGGGGATTTTGTTCGGATAGGGAAGGGGAAGATTCATCGGCTTGTTGCGAAGAGAAAGCGAGTTGAGGTTTTGGAGGTTTCTTTTGGGAAGTTTTTGCAGTCGGATGAGGTGAGGTTGGAGGATAAGTATGGGAGAACTTGAGAAAATTAAGAAGAGGAAAATTGATGGTGGGCGGGCGAAGGTGATTGCGATTGATTTGGGTGGGACACATCTGAGAATTGCTATTATTAAGGGTCATAAGATTTTGAAATATTTAAAAGAGGGAACGCCAGGGAGGGCTGTTGAAATTAAGAAAAGAATTTTTGAGTTGGTTGAGGATTTTATGTCTGATGATGTGAAGGGGATTACGGTTGCGTCGCCGGGGCCGTTGAAAGATGGGACGATTCGGAATCCGCCGAATTTGCCGTTGAGAAATTGGAATTTAAAGAAGGCATTGGAGAAGAGATTTAGGGTTCCGGCTGTCGTGAAGAATGATGCGGATTGTGTTGCGTTTGCTGAGTTGATGTTTGGGCACAAGAAGAAGAATTTTGTTTTATTGACGCTGGGGACGGGGATTGGGGGAGGTGTTGTTATTAATGGGAAGCTTTATCGGGGGGAGGGTTATGCTGGTGAGCTTGGGCATATTATTTTGGATGATGGGAAGGATTTTGAGTCGTTGGTGGCTTCGAAGAGGTTGGGGGAGGTTACTAAGAAAGTTTTTGGTTCGTCTAAGTTATTTAGTGAGTTGTTGAGGATGAAGGACTCTCGGGCTAAAAAGATTTTGAATGAGTTTATGAAATATTATGGGCAGGGAATTGCTTCGTTGATTCATTGTTTTGATCCGGAGGTTGTGATTTTGGCTGGGGGGATTATTGAGTGTGGGGATGGATTTTTGAGAATGGTTCGGAAGAAAGTTGAGAAGTATAATCGATTGCCGAAGAGAACGCCTATTCTTTGGACTAAATTAAAACACCCTGGTGTGCTCGGCGCGAGTTTGTATTTTGAATGAAAATTAAAAAAGTTCGGGCTCCCGTTAGGATTGATTTTGGTGGGGGGACGACAGATATTGAGCCTTTTTATTCTAAGTATGGTGGGGCGGTTTTGAATTGTGCGATTTCGAGATATGTTGTTGGGAAATTGGTGGTTAGTGATAAGAAAACGCATTTAGAATATAATGGGGATATTCCGACGTCTTCTGGATTGGGGACTTCTGGTGTAATGAATTTAGTTTGGCTTGCTTTGATTTCTCAAACTCCAAATAAGTTTAATCCAAAAAATAAAAGAGAGTTGGCGGAGAAAGTTTATGATTTGGAGCAGACTCTTGGTTTAGTTGGGGGGAAGCAGGATCAGTATGCGGCGGCTTTTGGTGGGATTAATTTTTTTGAGTTTGACAAGAGGGGGCGGGTTAAGATTTCGCCTGTGAAGATTAGCAAGAAGGTTTTGAGGGAATTGGAGTCGAAGTTGGTTTTGGTTTATTCTGGGAAGTCGCATTATTCTGGGGATAGTAATGGGGCTATGATTCGTGATTTGAAGAAGGGGAAGAATTTGAAGAGTTTTAAGAGAGTGAAAGAGATTGCTTATGAGATGCGTCGGGCTTTGGAGAAAGGGGATTTGGATTTGTTTGCGGAGTTGATGAATAAGGAGACTGCGAATAGGAGGAAGTTGGCGACGGGGATTGTTGGTGTGCGTTTGCAGAAGGTGATTGATGATGGGATGAAAAATGGGGCGATTGGTGCGAAGGTTTGTGGTTCGGGGGGTGGGGGTTCGGTTCTTTTTTTTGGAGATGCTACTAAGTTGAAGAAGAAGTTTGGTTCTAGAGTGATTGGGTTTAAGTTTGATTTTGGGGGGCTGAGGTGGTTAAAATAAAGAGGAAGTTGTTTATGGGGCCTTCTGAGAACGATTGGGAGGCGAGAGCGGTTTTGAATCCGAGTGTTATTAAAACTAGGGATGGGGTTGTGCATATGTTTTATCGAGCGGTTGCTAAGGATTCGGTTTCGAGCATTGGGTATGCTAAGATTATTGATGGCAAGATTGAGAGGTTTGATGAGCCTGCGCTTTTTCCGACGGAGAAGTATGAGAGGATGGGGGTGGAGGACCCGAGGGTGACGAAGGTTGGTGGGGTTTATTATATGTTGTATACGGCGTTTGATGGGAAGGATGCTCGGATTGCTTATGCTGTTTCTAAGGATTTGAAGAGTTGGAAGAAGAAGGGGATTATTAGTCCGAGTATTTCTGTTGGTGAGGCGAGGGAGTTGGTTAAGATAAAGAAGTATCGGGATAAGTGGAAGCATCAGGAGGTTGAGGGGTCGCGGGTTTGTTTGTGGGATAAGGATGCGGTTTTGTTTCCTGAGAAGATTGGTGGGAAGTTTGTGATGTTGCATCGGTTTATGCCGGATATTCAGATAATTAAGTTTAGGAGTTTTTCTGATTTGAAAAAGGATAGTTTTTGGAGGAAGTATATTGAGAATTTGAGCGAGGGGGAGGATAAGGTTTCGTTGTATCGTCGGTATGATTGGGAGGGTGAGCATATTGGGGCGGGGGCGGTTCCGATTAAAACAAAGAAGGGATGGCTTTTGATTTATCATGGGGTTGAAGTGATTGCTGGTAATTTGTCTAAGAAGACTTATCATACTGGTGCGGCGCTGTTGGATTTAAAGCGGCCGGAGGAGGAGATTGGGAGATTGAAGAAGCCGTTGTTTTCGCCGAAGTATAAATGGGAGAAGGATGGAGATAAGAATGATGTTGTTTTTCCGGAGGGAGCGGTTGTCGACGGGGATAGGTTGAAGATTTATTATGGGTGTTCGGATTCTCGGATTGGAGTTGCGGAGATGAGTTTGAAGAAGTTGTTGAAGAAGATTAGATGATTTTGTTGAATTTTTTGGCTTCTTCTATAAAGAGTCTTGCGGTTAAATATGAGAGGGTTGATTCGGCGCCTTGGTTTAGGTTTAGTGAGTGTTCGCCGACGCCGTCGAAGCATCCGCCTGTTGTTTCGTCGTAGACGATTTGGTTGAGGTGGTTTTTGCCGAAGAACCAGTTGAATGAGAGGATTGCTTTTTCGTAGTATTTTTTGTTGTTTGTGATTGAGTATGCGGTTAGGAATGTGTGGACGAGTGATGATGCGTCGACGGGTTGCTGGTCGAAGAATGCTCGTTTGCCGTTTTTTTTGCACCAGCCGTTTTGTCCAATTAGACAGAGTTTGTCGTCGATGAATATTAGTTCTGTTAGAAATTTAAGGGACTCTTCTGCTATTTCTAAGTATTCTTGGTTTTTTGTTGTTTCGTATGCGAGGTAAAGGGATTCTGGTAGTTTTGAGTTTGAGTAAGTTAGGATTTCTTCAAACCAGTGCCAGTCTTCTGAGGATTCGGTTTTGTAGCATTCGACTAAAAAGTCTGCGAGTTTTTTTATTAGCGTTGCTGTTTCTTCTTTTGGGATTTTTTTGTTGTAGTGGTATAGTCCGATTATTGCGAAGGCGATTGCTCTTGGGGATTTTATTTCTTCGACGGTGTTTAAGGATTTTTTTATTAGGGCTTCTGCTTTTTGTATTTGTTCTGGGTTGTTTGATTTGTCGATGGTGTAGCCTAGTGCCCAGATTGTTCTTCCGAAGGCGTCGTCGCTTTTGTTCCCTATTGTTTTGTCTTCGTTTATTATGTTGTTGAACCATCCGTTTTCTTCTTGACAATATTCTATGAATTTTAGGTAGGTGTTTGATAGTGTTGAGGATGTTTGAGAGTTGAATATTTTGTCGTGGAGGATTGTTGCTATTAGTGCTCGCGAGTTGTCGTCGATGGTGTAGCCTGATTTAATGTCTGGGGTTGTGTTGTTTGCGAATTGTATCATTCCGAAGTCGTTTGTCATGTTTACTATATGGTCTAATTTTATTTCTGGGAATTCGTATATTATTTCGTCTTTTTGTTTTAGTGCTTTGTTGAATACTTTTAGGTAATTGATTGCGACGTTTGGCCATGTCATTGCTCTTGTGTTGG
>CAZLQO010000031.1:0-6382 GCA_964561955.1 Candidatus Woesearchaeota archaeon
ACGAGTTTGTTGCCTGGACCTGACATTTCTGCTTTATCGGCTGTGGGGCTTGCTTCTAAGGTTGAGGGCGGGAAGATTGCGATTATGCAGGATAAGGTTATTGTTAAGGAGGGTGATGAGATTATGGAGAAGCATGCGTCGATTATGGCGAAGTTGGACATTATTCCGTTTGAGGTTGGAGTAGAGCCGATTGCTGCTTTTGATAATGATGTGAAGAGGGTTTATGTTGATATTAAGATAGACAAGGGGTTGGCTTTATCTGAGCTTTTAGATTGTTATTCGAGAGGGTTGGCGTTTGCTGTTGAGTTATCTTTCCCTAATGAAGATACAATTGATTTTATTTTAGGGAAGGCTAATGCTCATGAGGGTGTTGTTAGTCGGATTATTAGTGGAGAGCCCGAGCCTGTGGCTGCGATTGTTGAAACTCAAACTCAAGAAGAAACTAAACCAGAGGAACCAAAGGTAGAATCCACTGCGGGCCTTGCTAATTTGTTTGGTTAGCTTGAGAGAATAAGAAAATGGAATATACATATGCGGCACTTTTGTTGCACAAGTTGGGGAAGGATATCAACGAGGATAACCTGAAGGCGGTTGTTTCCGCTGCTGGGGCTGAAGTCGATGAGGCTAAGGTCAAAGTGATGGTTGCGTCTTTGAAGGGCGTTGATATTGCTGACAAGCTTGCGAACGCGTCTATTGCAGCGGCTCCGACGGCTGGTGGTAGTGCGGTGGCAGAAGTGGCGGAAGAGAAGAAAGAAGAACCTCGGGCCGAGGCGGCTGAAGGTTTGGCTTCATTGTTCGGGTAAGTTAGAACGCTTGCGCGGTAGACGGAAAATTTTAATTTTCCGGTAGATAAAAATGCTTTGCATTTTTGGTAGAACGACTGCGTCGGTAGATGACTTTGGATGGTGGGGCTAGATTGGTCTTGCTGTTGCCGATGGTGAAGTCGTTGTAGCTGTGTTCGGATGGTGAAGGTAGTTGGGATTGATTATGGTATATTCTATTGTAGTGATATTTTTAAGAAGTGCTTGAGTTGATTTTTTATGGATAAAAAAGAATATGAAACGATTATATTACATCTCCAATACATTGGTTCCATGATGACTGAAAATCAGCTTTCCAAACAATGTAGAGATATACTCCACAATCTTCAATATAATCACATGGAATATAGCTCACAAAAAAATGCGGTTCTTTATCTTCTTCTTGGAGCATTTCTGGGAATTGCTCTTACTCAGGGCAATTATATCTTAACCTTTTTTATCGGCATATTGACCCTTGGTCTAATGATACGTCAAAATTTAAGTCACAATAAAAAGAAGAAAAATTTTCTAATATTGCATAAAGACGCTAAAGCTATTAGGGAATTAGCTGTTTCTCATGTCGATATGATTTCTAATAAAATCATTAGTGGTAAATAATTCTATTTTTCAGTTATTTTCTCTTGCTATAGAATACTTACGCTCGCGCCAGGAATCGAACCTGGAAGCCGTAAGGCCTGGTGTTCAAGACCAGTGCAGTACCATTGTGCCACGCGAGCTAATGTTTGTTAATGGAGAAGGTTTTTAAATTTGTTTGGATGCTTAAGGTTATGGAGTATCCTAAAATTTTAAGGAATAAGTTTGTCGCAATATTTATAATAGGTGTTTTGGTTTTGTTGTTTGTGTTGTTTGTGATGAAAATGTTTGGCAACATTGAGGATAATATGGCGACGAGAGTTAAGTTGGAGACGAGCAAAGGAGACATTGTGATTGAGTTGTATTCGGATATGCCGGTGACTGCTGGGAATTTTGAGAAGTTGGCTGAGGAAGGATTTTATGACGGTGTGATTTTTCATCGGGTGATTCCTGATTTTATGATTCAGGGCGGTGATCCGACGGGGACTGGGATGGGTGGGCCGGGTTATAAGATTGAAGATGAGTTTGTCGCGGGGCACTCGAATGTTCGGGGAACGATTGCGATGGCTAATGCTGGACCAAATAGTGGTGGAAGCCAATTTTTTATTAATTTGGTTGATAATGGTTTTTTAGATTATGATAAGGAGCCGTTGACTAGTAAGCATCCGGTTTTTGGTAAAGTTGTTGATGGGATGGATGTTGTTGATGAGATTGCTGGGGTTGAGACTGGAGCTGGGGATAAGCCGATTGAGGATGTTGTGATTGTTAAGGCGACGATTATTTGATTTCTATTGGCTTGAATTTTTTTATGTATCTGAGGGCGTCTTTCATTTTTGATTCTGATTCTGAGTATAGGGTTAAGATTGGTTCGCGTTTTTTGATTTCACCGACGTGCTTGTGAAGATAAACTCCGGCTGACGTTGTTTCGGGGGTTCCGAGGATTCGGCAGAGCGAATTAATTCCTTTGTTGTCTATTAATATTATGTTGCCTGATTTTTTTGCTTTGATTATTTTTTTGAATTTTCCTAGTTTTAGGTTTTCAACTCGTTTGTCAAAATCTTTTTTTTCGTTTTGTGCATTGATTATTTCTTTAAATTTTTCGTAGGCTTTCCCTGAGGATAACATCTCTTCGGCTTTTTGTTTTGAGTTTTTAATTCCGCAGAGATTGATTAGTTCTGAAGAAAGGTAAAGTGATTTTTTTCTTAAGTCTTCTGGAGCGTCTTTCTTATTTTGTAAAACTTTTAGTATGTCGAGTAATTCAAGAATTGGTCCGGCGCCGTTGCCTATTGGCTGTGAACCGTCGGTGTAAACTACTTTTAATTTTAGCTTAAATCTTTTCCCAATTTTTTCGAATTTCTTGCCGAGTTTTTTTGCGTTGGATAAATTATTTACTTTTGCTCCTCTGCCGTATGGGATGTCGATTAGGATATATTTTGCTCCGGCTGCGAGTTTTTTTGACATGATTGATGCGATGAGTTGTGGTTCGATGTCTAAGTTTAGTAATCGTTCAACTTGTATTATTTTGTCGTCGGATGGAGCTAGCCCTAAGGAACCTCCCCACGCTAAGCACGCTCCTGTTTTGTCAACCACTTCTTTTATTTTTTTTAGTAAGAGTTCCACATTTGATATTGTTTCTATTACGTCGGCGGTTCCCGAAGCTGATGTTATTGCCCGTGATGATGTTTTTGGGAGAGTTAGCCCGGCGGCAGTACAAATAGCGACGACAATTGGAGTTGTTCGGTTCCCAGAGATTCCGCCAATGCAATGTTTGTCTGCTATATATTTTCCTTTGAATTTTAGTCTTGCTCCGGTTTTTACCATTGCTTTTGTTAAATTAATTGTTTCTTCGAGATTCATTCCGTTTATTTTTTCTGCGGCTACGAAGAATGCTATTTCGGCTTCTGTTAAATTATTTTGGACTATTTCTGAAATTAGAAGTGTTAATTCTTTTTTGTTTAGCCTTTTGTCTGAAAGTTTTTTCTTGATTATATGAGATGCGTCTGATAGTTCTGGAATGCTTACTTCAACCATTGCTCCGTTTTTTAGTTTTAATATTTTGCTTAGTTCTTGTGATAATCCTATCTCATTATCTTTTACTAGTTTTGGGAAAATGTCTGTTACGGTGTATATTTTTTTTGAACTTGTTATTGTAATTCTGTCGTCGACAAAAACGTTCATTTTTTTTGCTGTTTCGTCGTTTAAGATTGCTACTGGTCGGCCGGCCAACCAGTTAAAGTTTTTAATTTTTAATTTCATGATTTATTTGTTGAATAAATCTTTTAGTTTACCTTTTTGATAGAATTCTATAATAATTAGGACGTAAGCGAGGACGAGTGGGCCGAGGACTAGTCCTGTAATTCCGAAGAAGTATAATCCTCCTATTGTTCCGATGACGCTTAGTGCTATTGGAAGATTTGATTGTTTTGATAGGATGTATGGGCGGAGTAGATTGTCAATTGTTGCTACGAAAAGTGCTCCGTATAAGAGTAGGAATACTCCCGCGAATGTTTGCCCGGATAGTAGAAGGAATATACTTACTGGTAACCAAATGAGCCACGAGCCGAGAACTGGGATTATTGAAACAAGACAGGCTATGAATGTTAGGATTAGTGCGTTTGGAACGCCGAGTATGAATAGCCCTAGCCCGACGGCGAGTCCTTGAATGATTCCGATTAATACCTGTCCGAAAATAATTGCATTGGTTATGCCCCTGAATTCTTTTAAGAATTTTTTTTCTGTCTCGTTGGAGAATGGGGAAAGGCTTGATAAGTATTCTTTTAATTCTTGACTATCTCTAATCGCAAAATAAAATGTGAAAAGGAATACGGCGAATTGTAATAGGAATGAGGGGAGGTTGATTAGGAAGGTTTTGAATTGATTTAGAAATGTGGAAAAGGTTTGCCCTATAATGTTATCGATGGACTGTGCGAATTTAATTGAGAAGTCTCCTTGGAAAAATTTGCTAAAGAATTCGACAAAATTAAAGTTTTGTAGTTGGACGTATGTGTTAAATGTTTGTTCTACTATTATTGGTACAAAATATACCACTGGGATTGTAACTATAATTGTTAAACCGAGAAGAAGGATTAGCGCTGAAATATTTTTTCCTTTTACTTTATTTTTTATTACTTTGTGTACTGGATTGAAAATGTATGCGAAGAGCAGTCCGAATATTATTGGGATGATTATTGGCCTTAGGACGAAGAACGCCAAGATGAATATTCCGACTATGATTGCGCCGACGACGATACGTTTTATGTCTTTGTAATCTGCCATTATAATACATGAATTTGGAACTTATAAAGTTTGGGAAGTTAGGTAAATTTATAAATTGGATTTGTTGTCTTGATATATGACGGTTATAAAAAAGATTTTTGATGGTATTTTTGACGATGAGGTTCATGGGGCTTTTTTGAAGTTTGGTCGAGGGCAATATCGAAATAAGTATTTGCTTGAGGGGAAACGGCAGTCTAATAAGTGGGCTATTAAGAGTGGGGCTGAGTATGTGAATTTTTTGGTTAGAAAATGTTTGGGGGGAATTAGTGGGCGTGTTGCGATTAAGGGGATTATTGTTTCGACTCTGGACCTAAGAGATGAGATTAAATTTGACATTGTTAAAGTTGGGAATTTTCAGGGGATTCGAAAAAATGTTATTGATACTGAGGTTGATGCGTCTGAGGTTTTGAATTTGATGGATAAATTTCCGAGAGTTTTTTTTGCCTTGAGTTTTAGTGGTGATGATTTTGTTTTGAAAGTTAAAGCCAAGGCGCCGAAAAGCGGGAAGCCTGGAAAAGATGGGGATGGCCCTGTTGTTGATTTTTGTTCTTTGAAAACTAATGATAAGACAATTGTCGATGAGTTGTTTTTTGGGGCTGGGGATTTTAAAGAAGTTAGTGTTAATCATACTATTGAGGTTAGTGATATTGTTTATCCTGGTGACTTAGAGAGTTTGAAGCCGATTGAGGTTCGTGAGTTGTCGAAGAGGAAGGGCGTTGTTAATAGGAAGGTTGATGTTGATGGGATTGAGAAGAACAGTGAGGCTGAGTTTGTGGTTTAGTGAACCAATTTAATTTTTCTTGTTTGTGTAATTGTTTGATTTGGTATTCGGCTTTTTGGGCGTCGGACCTTGACTTACATTGTTTTGATTTGAGTAAGCATTTGAATTTTTTATGTCTAACATATTTGGAGCCCTTGCCTTCGGCTTGAGTTTTCATTCGTTTGTCGAGGTCGTTTGTGACGCCGGTGTAGAATGAGCCGTCTTGGCATTCTAACAAATAAACATACCATGGTTTTCCCATTAGTTATCTAACCCTTTTTGTTTTGCGCAGGACGAACAAATGAGGGCGGTGTCTTTGAGAGACATGTAATATCGGTTGCCTTCTTCGAGGATGTCGTTGAATTTTTCCCAGCCTTTTTCGATTGTGAGTTTTCCGTCAACAACTTCTTGTGGAACTTCTGATGCTTTTTCTAATAGTTCTGTTTGCTTCTTGAACATTTTGTAATGGTATAAATTTGGCCTTGCTGTTTTTGATAGTTTTTTTTGACAAAGAAAACATTTGTCCTGGGTCATTAAAAGTTCTTGTTCTCTAACTGCCCATTGGAATTGAAAGTCTACGTCTTGGATTAGGTGTTTGTGGTTTCCGATTCCGCCGAGTCGATTGAATTTTAAACTGATTTTTTCTTGAGGTGTGTTTTTGTTTTTTATTGTAATCTCTCCTATTTTTTTAAAGTATCTCCAGATTGGGTATTTTTTTTCTTTACGTGGGGTGATTTTTGGTTTGCCAATTCTGTATTTTTTTGAGCCTGTTTTTATTTTGCCTATCTTTGTTTCTTTTTTTCTTTGTGTGGCGGTTGTTTTTTTTTCTTTGGATTTTTTCTTGGCTGTTTTTTCTTTTTTTGAGATGTAACCTTTTTCGCCTAGGAGAATTTTTGGTGTTTTTATTGACATAGGGTGTTAACGGAAATATGGTTTTTAAGAGTTGGTATAG
>CAZLQO010000032.1:0-6098 GCA_964561955.1 Candidatus Woesearchaeota archaeon
GGGTTGTTGAAGTGATGGTTGATAAAAAAATGGTTGTTTCTGGGAAAAGGAAGAGTGTGATTGCGAAGGCGACTATTGGTGAGGGGAGTGGTGTTGTGACTTTTAATAGACAGCCGTTGAGTTTTTTGACTGAATTGCAGAGGCTGGAGATTAGTGAGCCTTTGATTATTGCGAAAGATATTCTTGGAGATTTGAATTTTGATATTTCTTTGAATATTAAGGGTGGTGGCACGGCGTGCCAGGTTGAGGCTGGGCGATTGGCTATCGCGAAAGCGATTGTTAGGTTTGTTGATAATGATAATTTGAAGAATGTGTTTTTGGCTTATGATAGGAATATGTTGATTGCTGATACTCGTCGGAAAGAGGCTTGTAAGCCTGGGGATTCTAAGGCTCGGGCGATGAGGCAGACTTCGTTCCGTTGAGACGGAATGAGGGCGGTAGGTATTTGAGCGCTTCGCTTGTGGGTAGTGGATGACGATATAATTATTTTTTTCTTGGCTTCAAATAAGTTTTGAGTTTTCGTTGGACGGCGTAGAATATTTCTGGGTTGATGATTGGTTGGTGGTCGGCTTTGTGGATTTTACTGTCGAATTTTATTTCGCCGAGATAGGTTCGGTTTGTTAGGACTTTTTTTAGGCCGTTGATTGATAGGGCAAAGTTTTTTGCTAATGAGTTTAGGGAGTATTTTCTGTTAAGGAATGTCCGGAATAGGGCGTGGACTTTTACTGCGTCTTCGTTTGGGATTAGGTTTCCGTTGCTGACATCGTAGCCGAGGGGGGGACGAGTTTGGAGTTTGCCGATGCTTGCCATTTTCTGCATTCCTTCTTTTTGTTTTTGTCCGGGATGTTGTTTGTATTTTCTGAAGGTGTCGATTTTTTTCCAATCTACTTTTTCTATGATGTAGTTTTGGAAGTCTGTTGGATTTGTTGGGGCGAATGTTGCGCAGATATTACATAATGGGTTATTGAATATTATCTTTTCTTTTGGGTCGGTGTACCCACATTTTTTGCAAGTCATGTAATTAGATGGAGGTAGAATTTATAAAATGATTTATGTTTGTTTTTCTATGAAAAAGAGTGGTGGTGTTTTAGCGGTGATTGGAATTATTTTTTTGGTTTTGATAATTTCGGCTGTTGGGGCTGCTTTTTATTTTTATAATTATTATGTTTTTAAAACTATAAGGGTTTGTGTCGGGGAGGGTGTTGATAGTGGGGTGTTATGTAATTCTACTTTAGTTTGTTCTGATTTGGTGAATGAAATAGGGAGTGGTCTTGGTTTAGAAAGTATGCCAGATTTTATTAGTAAAAATTTTCAAAATCTTCTTGATGAGGTGATTTATTGCAACAGCACTTGTTTTGTGAAGAGAGTTCGGGGAATTGATTATGAGGCCGTGGAGTTGGAGATGTTGGATGAATGTGAAGAAAATGAGAATGAATTTGTTATTGAAATTCGGGGCAAAGAGGGACTTGAAATTTTGGAATATTTAAATAAAAGGAAATAGTTTTATAGTTGATTTGTTTGTTATTTTTGGAGGTGCATATGTTTAAAATTTTGGAAGGGGCGGATCGATGGACGATTTTCTCGATGAAATTGGCGACGATGACTTTTGTTATTGTTGTTTTGAAGATTTGGGGAGGTGCGATGGATTGGGTTAATGATACAAATGTTTGGTGGTTTGTTTTGGTTTTTGTGGTTTTTGCTATAAGAGCTGGAATGGGCGCTGGATGTTGTGGGAAGTCTACTGGGAAGGTTGTTAAAAAGAAAGTTAAAAAGAAAACCAAGAGGTGATTAGTTGTTTAGTGTTTCTATTGGTGATTTGATTTTTTTTAATTCTTCGGTCGAGACGTGTGTGTAAATTTGGGTTGTTGCTAGGTTTGCATGGCCGAGTAGTTCTTGGATTTTTCTTATGTCTACTCCGTTTTCGAGAAGATGTGTCGCGAAACTGTGTCTAAGGGTGTGGCAATGGACTTCTTTTAATCCGGCTCGTTTTGATGCTGATGATACTATTTTTTGTATGTTTCTCGTCGAGAGATTTTCATTTTTTCCTGTGAATAAATATTTTTTATCTTTTTGCTTTTCGGCTTGTTGTTTTAATTCTTCGATTAAAAATTCTGGGATGTTGAACATTCTGTCCTTGTTCCCTTTGGCTTGTTTTATATGACCAATTTTTTCTGGGAAATTTAAGTCTGAGATTTTTAAATTTGTTAGCTCAGAAACCCTGAGTCCGCAAGCATATATTAGACTTATCATGAGCTTTGATTTTTCTGTTTTGATTTCGTTGATTAATTTTTTTATTTCATTTTTTGAAAGAGTTGTCGGTAATTTAATTTCTTTTTTGGGGCGTTTGATTGTTGTGGTGATGTCGTTGTTTAAAATTGTTGAATATGAATATTTGATTGCGGATAAGAAGAGGGAGATTGATGCCGCGGCTTTGTTTGTTAGATTTTCTGCGATGTATTGTTTTACGTCTTCTGTTGTAATTTGTGATGGTTGTTTTTTTGTAAAGTTAATTAGATTTTTGTTTGATTTTATGTAGTTTTTTATTGTATATTTTGAGTTTTTTGCTATTTTGAGTTCGACTTCGAGTTTTTTTAGAAATTCGTTTGTTTCCATTTATTTGTATTGTTAGTGTGTTTATATTTTTTGGGATAAGTTTACATTGTTAAGTTAAGTGGTCTTGGGATTAATAGATAGGTTTTTTAATTTAGGATTATTAATCTCTTTATGGATTGGGATAAAGAAGCAAAAAAACTCAAGAAGTTAATGGAAGAAGGGGAAATAAAACTCTACACAGATATGGCTCCTGAATTAAGAAAAGTGATGTTTAATGAAAGAACTGGAGAGGTAGATGAAAAAACAATTAGTCCAAAATTGAAAGAACTACTTTTAGAAATAAGAAATAAAGGAGAATAAATTTATTTTAATCACAATGCCCAAAGGAGTTTATGACCACCACAAAATAAGGGGTGTGAAATTTACAGAAGAAAGAAAAGAAAATATTAGTAAATCTCTTAAAAAATATAAAAAAACAAAAGAACATAGGGAAAACCATAGTAAATCTTTAAAGAAAAAATACAAAGAAGGATTTGTTAATCCTATGAAGAATCAGAGAAGACTTGATAACATTAAAAGAAATAAGTTAATGAACCAAACAGGAAAAAACAATGGGAATTATAGGCACGGGTATTATTTTGGAGAAAATAATCCTCGTTTATCAAAAGAGTATAAGGAATGGAGATTAAAAATATTAAAACGAGATAAATACACTTGTGTAAAATGTGGTTCTAAACAAGAACTACATGTTGACCACATAAAATCGTTCGCTTTATTCCCTGAATTAAGATTTGAGATTAGTAATGGAAGGGTTTTATGTAAAAATTGTCATATGAAAACTGAAAGTTATCTTAAAGCAATTCCCAGAAAAAGTAAAAAGATAGTTGCGACTTAACACTATTTTTGATTTGCTAATTTAATCAAATCCAACCACTTGTTACCATTTAGTTTAATATTTGTTGCTAACTCCGACGGAGTTTTACCTTTTAGTGATTGATGTTTTCGGATAAAATTATAAAATACTTCGTAACCTTTCATTAAAGTATTTGCACTTTCTACGCTTCCGTGAAATCCACGACAAACTTTTATTCTTTGTCTTACTGAATTATGCAATCTTTCAATTTTGTAATTAAAACCCTCACCTTGCGAAGCACATATTTTATTATGGATAACTCCAAACTTTTTAGTGTTGCTTTTTTCTTTCAAAACAAAAGTTTTCTGAATTGCTTTTGGATAAGCCAGCCAACCATCACTTGTAACAATTTCAATTTGAGTTTCTGTCTTACTCTTTGCTAAACTCAAAACACTTTTGACTTCTGTTAAATCTCTTTTCTTTGTAAATTCAGAAGCAACCATATAACGAGTTTTAGTATCAATAGAATCAATAAACCAACCATTATAACGACTTGTTCTTTTTCCTATTTCCATCTCGTCAATTTGTAATTCTTTTCCAACATTAATTTTTATTTTATCTGTATATCTTGAAATCTGTTTTGAGTATCGTATAACCCAATTATAGATTGTAACCCAACTTGAATTATGGGGATAAAATTGCTGTAAGTGTTCTTGTATTTGTCTTGTTGAAACACCTTTGAAGAAAAGGTCTAAACAGAGGGTAATTTTTTGAGGGTTATTTCTCATTCTATAAAAAGGTGTTTTCTCAATAAATTTCTTATTGCAGTTTTTACAAAAATATCTCTGCTGTTTTCCGTGTGCTTTTGTTTGAAAGGTTCCTCGTTTAACTACTTCTGAACTCTTGCAGTTAGGACATTTTATTTCTTTGTTTTTCATATTATAATTAGGCACCCGAACTATATAAATGTATCGGTACCCGAATTGTGATAAAGACATTCCATTTATAGATAAAGAAAATACTATAAGTGATACAAATAGGTTAATAAGTATCTATAGGTGAAATCACTATTTACTTATAGAAATAGAAATGTTTATAAGTAGTAACTATTAATAGTTATTATGGATGAAAGAGAATTTACAAACAAGGAAATGGGAAAGTTGCAATGGGTAGCCGAAGGAATGTATTTTAGATTTGAGCCCCAAAAATTACCTCTAAAATATTTTCCATCTACAAAAGTATTAAGACAGATGACAAAAACTTCTTTGGCTCTTGGGGGTTTAAAATCACTTTCAGAAGATTTTTCAAAACAAGAAATATTTTTATTGCAACATCCATTTATGATTAAGGAAGCACAACTTAGTTCTGAAATAGAAGGAACTCGTTCAACAATTGCAGATGTATATAAAGGAAAAAAAATTGAAGAAAAAAATCCAGAAAAAAGAGAAGATAACGAGGAGATAGATAATTATAGGGATTCATTAAATTTTGCATTGAAAGATAGAGAAGGGATTATTAATGAAAGATTAATAAAAATAATTCATACCACTCTTTTGAAAGGGGTCAGAGGAAAAGATAAAACTCCAGGCGAATATAAAGAAATTCAAAATGGTGTTGGTAATAGAGAAGATACATTAGACACTGCAAGGTTTGTTCCAGCATCTCCAGAATCAACTCCAGAGTTAATGTCTAACCTTATGGAATTCATCAATTCTTTAGATTATGAACCTCTTTACAAAATTGCACTAACTCATTATCAATTTGAAACAATACATCCATTTAGGGATGGAAATGGAAGACTTGGAAGACTTTTAATTATTCTCCAATTATGTAGAGAAAACATTTTACATCACCCTTTACTTTACATAAGCGAATATTTTAATCGTAACCGAGACACTTATACAGATTTACTTTTTGGTGTAAGTTCAAAAGGAAATATAGACGATTGGTTTTTCTTTTTTCTTAAAGCATTAGAATATCAAGCAAACCAATCTTTAATTTTATTAAATAAATTAAGAGAATATAAAAATTTCTTACAAACAGAAATTCATAAAATATCTCAAAGCCCAAACATACATCAATTAATAGAATCTTTATTTAAACAACCAATTTTTACAATTGGAGATGTAATGAAACCATTAAATATAACCCAACCTTCTGCGTGGAACTTAGTAAAAAAATTAAAAGAATGGAAAATTGTAAAAGAAATTGGGATTGTTAAAAATAAAAAAGTTTATTCCGCATATAGAATAATTGATATTGTTGAAGGAAAATATTAATTTTTATCTTCTTCAATTGTTATTGTCCCTTTTTTTTCAGTTACTTTAATTTCTTTATCTTTTAACCCACTATCTTCTACAATTTGCTTCGGTAAATTGATTCTATATTTTATGTAAGTTGTATCTCCTACTTTTTTATCAATAACTTTCATTATTTTCATAAAATAATTAGGAACCCGAACTTTTTAAAACTTTCTGAACCCGAAAAATTAATCAGAATTATGAAAACTTATATTTTCTAATTCTTGTTGAATTAAAATAAGTAATGCGGTATCTACACTTGGTAAACCCAACTTATCTTTAAGTTCAATGGCTCTATCAAATAATTCTTTTTCTTCTTTAAAGTCGTCTTGATATTCATCTTCTTCCATATATTTTAAATATAAATCAATTTTAAATATCTTTCTAAAAGT
>CAZLQO010000033.1:0-5872 GCA_964561955.1 Candidatus Woesearchaeota archaeon
CAAAAATCTAAAGATTTTTTCGGATGAAGGATTGTGTGTTTTGTGGGATTGTTGCGGGGAAGATTCCGTGTCATAAAATTTGGGAGAGTGAAACCCATTTGGCTTTTTTATCGCGTCATCCTAATACAGAGGGTTTTAGTGTGGTAATTCCAAAAAAGCATTATCCGAGTTACATATTTGATTTACCGAATGATGTTTTAAGTGACTTAGTTATTGCGTCTAAAGATGTTGGGGAGTTAATTGATTCTAAATTAGATGATGTTGGAAGGACGGGTATGATTTTTGAGGGGTTTGGAGTAGATCATGTGCATTCTAAATTGTTCCCGATGCATGGTACGAAGTTGAAGAATTGGAAGCCGATAAAATCAAATATAAGTAAATATTTTAAAATTTATGAGGGCTATATTTCATCGCATGATTCTATTGAAGTTGATGATAAAAAATTAGCTGAATTGGCTAAAAAGATAAGAGGATAATTATTTTTTCTTTGGCAAGTTTAATTTAATGTGGACGTCTTTGAGTTGTTTGTCTGAGAGTGGCGATGGTGCGTTGAGCATGAGGTCGCGGGCTTCCTTGTTTTTTGGGAAGGCGATAACTTCTCGGATTGATTCGACGCCGAGGATTATTTGGACTAATCTGTCGAGTCCCCATGCGATTCCTCCGTGTGGTGGTGCTCCGAATTTTAGGGCGTCGAGTAGGAATCCGAATTTTTCTTTTTGTTCTTTTTTGTTGATACCTAGAACTTCGAAAACCTTTGATTGGATTTCTTCTTCATGGATTCTGATTGAGCCGCCGCCGATTTCGGTTCCGTTTAGGACGATGTCGTAGGCGATTGATTTTGCTGTTAGTGGGTTTTTGTTGAAGGATTGCATTTCGGGGTGAGTGAATGGGTGGTGTGTTGCGATTAGTTTTCCTTTTTCTTCTGATTTGTCGAATGCGGGGAAATCAGTTACCCAGCAGAATGCGAATTCTTTTGGGTCGTTTTTGTTTTTTCTGAGGTCTGGTCTGTCGACGTTGTATTTTTTCATTGATTCGTCGTAGGTTAATTTTGGGAATGGTATTTTGATGTGGGTGTTTAGAGTTTCTTTCCAGATTTTTTGGAGGAGTCTTTCTGTTAGGTCGATTATGTCTTCTTGTGTGACGAATGACATTTCTAAATCGAGTTGTGTGAATTCTGGTTGTCGGTCTGAGCGAAGGTCTTCGTCGCGCATGCATTTTGCTATTTGGAAATATTTTTCGAAGCCTGCGACCATTAGAAGTTGTTTGAAGAGTTGCGGGGATTGTGGGAGGGCGAAGAATTTGCCGGGTTGGGTTCGGGATGGGACGACGTAGTCTCGTGCGCCTTCTGGTGTTGATTTTGCGAGGATTGGGGTTTCGAATTCAGAGAAGCCTTCCTTGTTTAGGAAGTCTCGGATTACTTTTATTATTTTGCTTCGGATGATTAGGTTGTTTTGCATTTCTGGTCTTCGTAAATCTAGGTATCTGTATTTTAGCCTGATGTCTTCGCTGGTGTCTTTGTTTTCGAGGTCGAATGGGAGGGCTGGGCATTTGTTGTAGATTTCGAGTTCTTCGATTTTTATTTCGACGTTTCCGGCTGGTGAGTTTTTGTTTTCGGTTCCCTTTGGTCTTGGGTTTATTTTCCCTTTGATTCGGATACAGGATTCTTTTGTTAGTGATTTTGCGGTTTTGAAATTTGGTTCGTCTTTTGCGGTTGTGATTGTTTGGACGGTTCCTGTGATGTCGCGGACTTCGAGGAAGATTAGTTTTCCGTGTTCTCGGATTGCGTTGACCCAGCCTTTGATTTCTACTTCTTTATTTGTTGATTTTTGGAGGTCTGCGATTAATGTTCTTTTCATAATGGCTTATGTTGGTTTGGGTTTATAAGAATTTGGTTGGGTTGGAAATTAGTAGGATGAATAGGATTTGGGGAGCTTTGGGAAGGGGGAATTTGGGACTAATTGTGTAATAGTGTATTGGTGTAATGGTTGGGGAATTTTGGGACAGGGGAATTTTGGGACAGGGGGAATTTAGAGAACCTTCGGTTCTCATATTTATAGGTCGGCCGTTGGCCGCCCTTGGGCGCGGAAGGTTTAAGTATTTGTTTGTATAAATATTGTTATGGAAAAGCTTGAGATTTTGATGTGGATTTTGGGGATTGGGGCAATCTTGGTTTTGATATTGAGGGCTGTTGGAGTACTTTAATGAGGTATAAGTCGATAGAAGTTCTTTCTCCTCTATTGAACTTCGGTGTAATATTTTTTATTGCATTTAGGAATGTTGGGACGGAGTGCTTGAGTTTTGGTGATATTAATTATTCAATTGGTGTTTTGATTATATCTATTATTGTTTAGGTTGTAAATTTTAAGAGGTAGGTTTTTATAGTTGGGCTATTTGTAATTATTATGAAGAGGAAAGAGTTTTGGCTTGGTGCGATTTCGGGGGCTGTTGGTGCTGGGTTTGGTTCGGCGTCGGGTTCTAATAGTTTGTTGGTTGTGATTTGTGTTGGGGTTGTGATTTCTTTGTTGGTGGCTTGGGGTTTGAGTGGGGTTTTGAAGTAGAAATTTTTCTTATGTTTTGATCCCATTATATAATAATTACACGTAGAAAGATTTAAATATCATTAAATTCATTTTTGGTTATGGATGAACAAGCGGGAGATCAAAGTTGTAAAGTTCAACTAGAGGAGCTTCTTGATGAGAAGAAACTTACTTCAGAAGAGAAATTGTTTCTTAGACTTATGTCTGTGCGCAAGAAAATTAGTGTTATAGCATCGAGAGTTAAGCCTGTGCTTGTTCCTTTGGATTATGACAAAAGGGAGTCATACTTATTGGATATTGTGAATGAATTTGAAGAAACGGCTGGGGTACTTGAGACAGAGATTGCATATGTAGCGGGAAATTTTGGAATATCTAAGCAGAGACAAAGGGATATTAGTGTTTATGCTTTTTTGAAAGATTGATTTTTGCATCTGATTTTTTTGTGATACGCATTTTATGTTAATTTCTTTAAAATATCTGCGACTTCTTTGCCAGAGACCTGACCTTTGAATTTATTCATGATGAGTCCCATATAGGCGCCTTGGGATAGTCTGGGTTTTTGTTTAATGATTTTTTGTGTTTCTTCTTTTAGGTTAATGTCGGATTTTTGTGATGCTTCTTCTAGGGATTTGCCCTCGGAGATTTTTTGCATGATTGTTTTAATTTGGTTTTCTGATATTGTTTTGTTATTTAGGTTCTCTAGGATTTCTTCTAATCTATCTATTTCGATTTCTTCTTTTAGTTGGAACAAGGTTAGCATTTTGGCGATGAGGTTAGGGTTGTTGTGTTCTTGAATCAGGATTTTGAAGTCTTCGACTTTGTTTTGTTTGAGGATTAGTTTTATTAGTTCGGGGTTGAGTCCGAATTCGTCGAGGTAAGATTTGTGTTCGGATATTAGTTTTGGTAGGTTCTTTTTTGTTTCGTCGATTAGTTGTCTTGAGATTTTTAATAATGGTACGTCGGTTTCGGGGTACATTCTTGCGGCGCCTGGCATTGGTCTTTGGAATTTTGATGAACCGTCGGGGAGTGCGCCTCGGACTTCGTTTTTGCAGGATTTGTTTTTGATGCATTCTTGTTGTCTTTCGATTTCTTTGTTGATTGTTGTTATCATCATTTTTGGGTCTTGGAATCCTTTGATTTCTACGCGCTTGCTTCCTTTGATTGAGATGTTGACGTCTTGGCGGATTGTTCCGATTCCTCGTTTGACTTTGCAGGCTCTTAATATTTCTCCGATTTTTAATGCGGCTTCTTTTATTTCTTCTGGGGTGTGTAAGTGTGGACCGGTTGCGATTTCGACTAGAGGGATTCCTAAACGATCTAATCTGAAGATTAGGTTGTTGGTTGTTGGTTGTTGGTTGTTGGTTACTTTCCGGGCTGAATCTTCTTCGAGCATGACGGCATCGATTGCGATTTTGTTTCCTGATTTTAATGTTATGTAGCCGTCGTGGGCGATTAGCATTGTTCGTTGGAAGCCGGTTGTGTTTGAGCCGTCGATTACTGTTTTTCGCATGACTTGGGTTATTGGGAATATTTTGCAGTTTAGTAGGTGTGCTATTTGTAGGGCGATTTTTAGTGCTTCTTGGTTGATTGTGTGTGGAGGTTCTTCGTCTAATTCGACTAGACAGTTTGTGTCGTAGACTTGGTATGTGAAGTTTTTGTTTTGTGTTGCTTCGTGGGCGACGGCGACGTCGATTTCTCCGGTTTCGCCGATGACTGGGTTTAGGGTTCTTTGGATTTCGTATTGTGGTTCGTCGGTTCTTAGTAGGCTTGGGCATTCACAGAAGAGTTTATGGGTGTCGAGTTGTTGGTGAATTTCTAGGCCGGATTTTAGTCCGATTTCTTTGTAGTCTGCGCTTCGCGAGCTTGTCGCTTGTCGCTTGTCGTTTTCTTTGGATGTAGGGGTTTTCATGTTTGTGAAAATACAATAAGGTTTAAATAAGTTAGTTTCTTTGTTTGCTTGGAGGTGAAAATGAAATTAACGAAGATAAAGTATAGCTCTGCTGTGTTTTTTGGTGTATCGGCTTTAGTGATGTATTTGCTTTTGGGTCTTTTGCAGTGGAGTTTGAAAGATGTTTTGTTGGCGAGTGGTATTCAGCTTACTGCACTTCAGACATTTGTTTATGCTCCAGTTATCGGGGGGATTGTTGCCTATGTTCTTGTTTTGCTGATGATTGCGATATATAACTCAGTTGCTAAGAAATATCCGATTGCTTGGGAAGTAGGCAAGAAGTAATTATTTTATTTATTTATTTTGTTAGATATTTTTCTGACATTTTTTGCTTGAGGTTCCATGTCTTGTGACCGAGAACCCAGCTGAGTTTTATGAGGGCGGTTTCTGACGTCATGTCTTCGAGGAAGATGATGCCGGTTTTTTGGAGGTCTCGTCCTGCGGAGTAAACGTTTGGGTTTAGTCGGCCGTAGATTGTTTGTGGGGTTGCGCAGATTGTGATTCCGGATTGGATTGCTTTTTTGATTTTTGGGAGCCAGTTGTTTTGGGACGCTTTTCCTGGGGCGTGGCCGAGTCCGGTTGTTTCTAGGATGATTCCTTTGTAGCCTTGTTGTTGATAGTAGTCTAAAATTGCTGGGTCTTGTCCGGGCGTGATTTTTATTGATACGACTTTTTCTGAGAATTTTGTGTCGAGTTTTGGTTTGAGGTTGTTTCTTGCGTTGAAGGTTTTTAGGATTGTGATTTTCTCGGGGGTTATTTCTGCGATTGGAGTGTCGTTGATTATTTTGAAGGCGTCTCGGCGGGAGGTGTGCATTTTTCGGACTTTTGTTGCGGGCATTGCGAGGCAGGTGTTGTCGTTTGTGTCCTTGTGTCCGATGAGTGCGACTTCGGCGATGTCTGATGTTGCGTATTTTGTGGCGCAGATTAGGTTTAGTGCAGCGTCGGTTGAGGCTCGGTCGATTGAACGTTGGGAGTAGGTTAGGGCGATGGGTTTGTTTGGGTTTTGGATGAAGAAAGATAGTGCGGCGGATGTGTAGTGGAGGAAGTCGGTGCCGTGTGTTATGATTATGCCTCGGATGTTTTTGTCGTTGAGATGTTTCTCGCAGATTTCGGCTAGTTTTTTCCAGTCTGGGAAGGACATGTCTTCGGATGCTTTCATAAATGGGGTTTCGATTATTGGGTTGCAGATTTTTTTTATTTCTGGTGCGATGTTGAGGATTTCGTCTTTGTCTGTCCAGGTTGTGCCGCCGGTTTTTGGGTCGAGTCTTGCGGAGATTGTGCCTCCAGTTATTATGATTGCGACGTTTGGTAGTTTTTGTAGACCGCCTTCGGCTTCCAGACCGCTTCGCTTCCAGACCGCTTCGCTTCCAGACCGCTTCGCTTCCAG
>CAZLQO010000034.1:0-5868 GCA_964561955.1 Candidatus Woesearchaeota archaeon
GCAACAATCCCACAAAACACACAATCCTTCATCCGAAAAAATCTTTAGATTTTTGAGCAAGCTATCGCTTCAACGCAAGCTTCACAATCTAAATCCCTGCCTCCGCAACTTTACTTATCATCCCACAAAAAACAAAAACAACATTATAAATTTATTCATCTCAACAAAACCGCACCCAAGGCGGCGACAGCCGCCGCATATATATGAGAACCGAAGGTTCTCCAAATTCCCCATTCCCAAATTCCCCATTCCCAAATTCCACATCTCTAAATTCCACCTCCCCAAATCCCCTCTCCCCAAATCCCACATCTCCAAATTCCCCCTCCAAAAATTACCAAATAAAAAATATTAAACACTCTTACAATAACACGACCGCCCCTCAGAAACACATTCCCCATCCGGACACACCCCATCACAAACCCCATAGCTCTCAAAATAAAAACCACACTCCCCCGCCGATATATTAGGAACAACATCCACTTCGCCCAAACCAACAACGGCCTCGCCATCAACACCTCCAACCCCCCCTCCATCAAACCCACCAATCACAACATCAGAACCAACATCTACCCCACCATCCCTCTTATCTAAATTAGACCTACCCTGCTGAACACCATCGCCAACACTCTCAATAAAAAAAAGAGCCGCCACTAATAAAATAAAACAAACCGCCAAAACAATCACAAAAAACCAATCTCTCCTCATGTAATAACAAAACTAAAAGACTATAAAAAACTAACCACTCACTATACCAAAAGACACCAATACACTATTACACTATTACACCCGCTAATCCATAATCATCAACATGCTCCTCATCAATCCCAAACCACGAAGGCATCCCCGCCACCGAATAATGCACAGGATTATTTGAAGAAAAATAAACATAATCAACACAAGACTTATCACTAGTCGAAACCCCCTGAGCCATAAAGCCAGGCAAATAAACAAAAGACTCTATCCCATTCTCACTCGCAACATTCCTCCCCTCCAACCTATCCAAAAAACTCGGAGCAGAACTCGAAGCAACATAATAAGAATTCTCAACATGCGAAAGTAAATTGCCAACATCCACACCGACGATAAAAACATCATACGGACTACGAACAATAGTATTAGTAACCAACCCCGTCTCAATTAAATACATCGGATCCTCAAATCCCTCAATCGGAACAAACGAATCAATCGTCATATTCTTGTCCCAACTAACAAGCCCCCCCTTATCAGAAACCCTCATGCTCAAATTCAAACTAATCCTAATATTCCACGGATCCTGCTGGTCAATCAAAACACTCGGCACCCCAAAACTAATATTAGCATTAACCTTCCCAGCAAACTGCCCAAACGAATCAACCATATAATCAAAAGTCGCCCCGCTCATCAAATCCTTATTAGCCCCACCCAAACTCCCATTATAAAACAACTCCCCAAATGAATCCTCGACGCTGCCAATATAATCCCCGCTCGCAACAATCTCCTCATGAACCAAAAAAACCGACCTAAACCCCGCAATATACAAATAACGCGGAATATCCTGCTCAACCGAAAAAACAAAATTATTCAAAGTCTCAATCCGCTTATTCACCGAACTCCTATCCCTAACTAAATCATAAAGAGTATAAGACATAAAAAACAAAGTTATAATAAAAATCACCATCACCGTAAAAAAAACTCCTTTCTTGTTCTCCATCAAAACAACCCCGACACAAACCCCGACAAAAAATATCTTATCAACAAAAATATAGAAAGCCCAATCAACAAAATCGGAATCAAATATTTTAATCCATACCTCTCGTTCCCCTTACTAACTAAACCTATAACCAATGACGACAAAACCCCAATAGTAATAATAAAAGCAATAGAATAATAAACAATAAAATTCAAAGATATACTTATTTTCGAAAAAGAAATTGGCACATCAAGAGTAGCAATAGTCGCCTCCAGCCCCGACGAGGAAGACATCATTCCCCCCATCGTCTGAACCAAAATAGTAGAAAGCGCAAACAACGCAGGAGCCCCAATCGCAACAGCAACAAAAATAAAAATCTCATACATTAAAACATTAGAGGCCGCCCTCTTCTCAACATAACCTCTCTCTCTCATGTTAGAAGCAGTCCTCTCAAGCAAAATCGCAAGATTACCTCCAGACCTCAAGCCAGAATTAATCAACATAATTGTCTTACAAATTTTCTCCGAACCAATCCTCTTGGCCATATCAGACAAAGCAGCCTCGGTAGATCTACCAGTAGTAATATCCTTCCCTACTCTCATTATCTCCTTATCTAAAAACTTAAATTCCTTCCTCGCACTAATAAGAATAGATTTATCAATAGTTATCCCAGCCCTCAAATTCCCAGCAACCAACTGCAAAAAATCCGGGAAAACCTCCTCCATCTTCTTAATCCTCGCAGACTTATCTAAAAAACCCTTCGCACGAATAAAAACAAAAAACAAAACAAAAAACACAACAACCCCAACAATAGACGCAACAACATCCCTCTTAAAAATAAGTATAGCCGCACCAACAAGCAAAGCAAACGAAACAGCAAAAATCATCATCAACTTTTTTCTACTCGCCACCCTCTTCGCAGCGTCCCCGCGCTTCCTTACAACACTAACCACCTCCTCGGGAACAGCACAAGGCTCAGAGTTTTTTTCAACATCCACCTTCTCAATTATTTTTTCTTTTTTCTTTACCATCACATCAAACTCGGACGCTTAGATTTAATTATCCCCAAAAACATAATCTGAATCAACACTACAAAAACAAAGAGCCCCATAAAAGCCATTATCGTCATATTCTTCGGCAAATTTATCATCGACGACAAAATCGTCATAAAAGTAACAGACAACGCAGGAGCAATAACAGAAATCAACATATAAAACATAATCAAAGGATTCAACTTGTTTCCATATTCCTGAATCTGAATCATCTGCTCCTCGTTCAACGAATGAAGATTCTCCTGAATAACAACCATCATATCACTTCCCGCCCTCATCCCATTACTAAGTTGCCACAACACTCTCTTAAAATAATTAGAGGGATTACTCTCCCCAAGCTCTTCTAAAACATCAATCTCATCCTCCCCCGCATTTATCTTCTGAACCGCTTTCTTAAATTCAATACTCAACTCGCCATAATTCGAATCAGAAATATTAACAAGAATACTAAACAACGGTATCCCAGAGCTCAACTGAATCAAAATATCTTCCAAAGCCGGAATTAAATTCCTCTCAATATCCCTCTGCCTCTTCAAAAAATAAATCCTAGGATAAGCCCTCTGATTCATATACGCAATCCCAGTAATCAAAAGCGCAAAAGCTATAGCAAGAAAATAAAGGTTCACCCTACCAAACACAAACAACAAAACAAAAAACACAAACAACAAAACAAAAAAAGAATTCAAAAAACTCCTTCTAGTAACCCCAATATATTCTTCTCTATTTATTGGAGCACCAGAACTTTTCAAATACATAGACAACTTAGAATTAGGACGCTGCCTAATCTTCTTAGAATAAGGCTTAGAAATCTTCTTTAATCTATCAATATTGGGGCCCTCAAAAGGTATCTTAAATTTCATCGCTCAAAAATTTCCTGTCATTTTTCTTAATAGCCCCCATAAGAAGTTCCTTGTCAAAATAATAAATATTCATCACCTTCCCCATGCTTTTCAAATCCCTTATTTTATTATCTGCAAGCCAGGCCAAAACCTTCATTTTCTCCGCAAGATTCTCCTGAATCTCAAGAGTAGTCATTCCAGTCATCCTAATAATCTGCTCAAAAAACCTAGAACTTTCATTATGCTGAATCATCTTATCCCCCTCAGGAATCCACCTATAAAGAATATTCGCCGTAGCACTATCATCCCCAGCCTCAAACTCCGCAATCTGCAAAACACGCCTAATCCCCTGTCTCCTATCTCTAAACATAACAACATTCAAATTAACAGCTCTCAAAAGATTTGGCGGAATACTCAAAGGAGGATTCGTCAATCTCGAAATAGTCTCCGCCGCAGAATCCGCATGCAAAGTCGCATAAACACTATGTCCAGTATGCATCGCCTCAAACAAAACCATAGCCTCCTCCTTACGACGCATCTCCCCCATAACAATTCTATCCGGCCTCATTCTCAATGAATTAACCAACAAATTCAACATAGAAACCTCTCCCTTCCCCTCGGGATTCGGCAAACGCGTAACCAACGGCGTCCAATACAAAAAATCCGGAAGCATCAACTCTCTCGTATCCTCAACCGAAACAATCCTATGATTCGGCGGAATAAAAGGCATACACGCATTCAATAAAACCGTTTTCCCCGACGCCGTCCCACCAGAAATCAAAACATTCATCTCATACTCAATCGCCAACCACAAAATACAAGCCACATCGGCGCTACAAGTATTATTAGAAATCAAATCAACAATTGTGTAAGGATCCCTCGCAAACTTCCTAATCGTTATAGTATTACCATTCGTACTAATAGGATACAATACAGAATTAACCCTATCCCCTGTAACAAGATGCGCATCCAACAACGGACTCAAAACCGTAATCTCACGACCAACACGCCGCGCAATGCTCTTCGAATAATTAACAATCTTATCCTCTCTCTTCAAAATAATATTCGACCTAATCCATTTATACTTCTTATGATAAACACGAATCGACTCCTTCGACGACAAAATAACAATCTCCTCCAAATTAGGATCATTAACCATAAACTCAATCTCACCAAGTCCAAGCATCTCCTGAATCAATTTCCCAATCAAAAAATTCTTCGTCTCCTCTGTAGTATTCGGCAACTTCTTCTTCAAAATCCTCTCAGCATCAACAATAAACTTTTTCTTAATCCCATCAAAAGCCGACGGATCCAAAATCTCTTTCATACTAACCGTCGTAACAGAAACCAATTTATTTCTCAAATCCCCCAACAAAGCCTCCGTAACAACACTCACCTCGGGAATAACAAGATTATACACAACGCCAAACTCCCCAGCCACAATCCTAATATCAACCTTCGCACCATCAACCTCAATCTCATACTCTTCAAGAACCTTCCCTTTAACATCCTTAACCCTTATGTCCTTCTCTTTAGAAACAACAACCTTAGATTTACCCAACAAACCAGAAACCTTCTTCACTACCTTAGCCCCAGTCACCCTCGGCTCAACAACAAGATACCCCTTCTCCTTACTCTCATCCTTTTTATGAAAAATCTTTTTATGGCTACGCCCCTTCTCGTGAGCCCCAACATTATGAACCACACCTCTTTTCTTCACTTTCTTTTTTTTAACCATACTAAATCTTAATATAAGGTTCTCCTAAAGCCGGGTACTCAAGCGACCCCAAATGAGAAGCCTCAAGCGCTCGACACCACTCCATAGCCGTTTCCTTATTTACCTTAAATGCCTTAGCAATCGACGACAAATGAATTTTCTTTTTCTTTTTTAAGAGATTATTCAAAGCATCCAAATCTGTCTCATACTTTCTTCTCACCCCAACATCCTGAGAACGGAGCTCTTTCTTTATCCCACGCTCACTAAATCCTTTCATAAAAATAAAAAAAACAATCACAGAAAAAACAAACACCTGAGCAAACAGAACTGCCTTCTGAGCAATACCCAAACTAGAAAAAGTATCCCCCATAACTTCCATAACCGAAAACCCAGTCAACCCCCCACTAAAATAACCCTTATTGTAATTATCATAAAAAATAAACCCCGCATTAACAACAACAAAGAAAAAAACCACAATCAAAACCTTTGTAAAAACACCAATCCCTCTTTTCTTCATTCTCATAATAATCTTTATATACGTCCTTTAATAAATTATACCATAAGATTTTATAAATCTTCCCAAGAGGATGA
>CAZLQO010000035.1:0-5805 GCA_964561955.1 Candidatus Woesearchaeota archaeon
CAATAATTTCCAAATGCAACTCTCCCATCCCAGACATCAACGACTCCCCCGTCTCCTCATTAATCTCAATCCTCAACGACGGGTCCTCCTTTCCAACCTGCCTCAAAATCTCAATCAGCTTCGGCAAATCAGCAGTCCTCTTCGCTGCAATCGACTTCGTAACAACCGGCTCAAACAAATGACTAATCGCCTCAAACGGCTCAATAGGATTTTTCGAAACCGTCTCCCCAACAACAACATCCCTCAGCCCAACAATCCCAACAATATTCCCAGAAACAACCTCATCAAGCTGAACCCTCGACGCACCCTTGTAAATCGAAACCTGCTGAGCCCGAACCTTCGTCCCAGCGATATTCATATACAACTCATCTCCCTGCTTAATCTTCCCACCAAACAAACGGCCACAAGCAACCTCGCCCGCATGCGGATCAACAACAATTTTAATCGGCACAAACGCAACCTCACCGTCAATATTACAACTCATCAAATCCTTACCAGCCTGACTCTCCAAATCGCCATGCCAAATCTTCGGAATCCTATAACCCTGAGCGACAACCGGGTCAGGATGATTTCTAATAACCATATTCAAAATAACCTCATGAATCGGCGCCTTCTTTGCCAACTCTTTATATTTCTCACCACCAGCCGAATAAGCATCAATAATCTCCTTAAACGAAATCCCTTTCTTCTGCATATAAGGAATACTCAAAGCCCAATTATGAAACGCACTCCCAAACGCAACCGACCCATCAGCAACGCCAACCTGCCACTTCTGTTTATAATCCGGCTCCGCAATCTCAGCAATCAACTTATTCACCGAATTAATAATATCAACAAACCGCTTCTGCATCTCCTCAGGCGTCAACTTAACCTCACGAATCAACCTATCAACTTTATTAATAAACAAAATCGGCTTCACTCTCTCCTTCAACGCCTGTCTCAAAACCGTTTCAGTCTGCGGCATAATCCCCTCCGACGCACAACACAAAACAATCGCGCCATCAACTGCCCTCATAGCCCGCGTCACGTCACCACCAAAATCAACGTGCCCCGGCGTGTCAATCAAGTTAATCAAATAATCCTGCCCGTCAACCTTATGAACCATCGACACCGACGCTGAATCAATAGTAATCCCACGCTCCGCCTCATCATCATGGAAATCCAAAGTTCTCGCCTTCCCGGCCAACGATTCACTCATCATCCCAGCCCCAGCCAAAAGATTATCACTAAAAGTAGTCTTCCCATGATCAATGTGCGCACAAATCGCAATATTCCTAATATGCTTAGGCTCACTCTGCAATTCCTTAACCCGCGCCGTCATATCAACTGCCATCAACAACAATAAAAAAATCGCTTTATAAAACTTCTCCCACTTCAAATAATAATTAAATAATAAATTACAAAAGCTGACCCAATACCCGCTAACACTCCAGTAAAAAATCTCAATAAATTATTACTTTTTCTTAAACCAAAATATTGAGTTCCTCCGTCAATAATCAAAGGAATATTAAATAAAAGAAAAATAAATAAAACAAACTTTTTAGAAAAAGAAAAGTCCAAAGAAAACAACACCAACAAACTAAAAAACAAACTAAAATAAATCCCAAAACAACGAGAACAGATAGGCATTACCTTCCCAAAAAAAATAAAACACCTTTTATCCTTCTGATGACAAATATACTTCAATAAACTCATGCCAACACAAGCAATAGAAATAAAGTAATTGCAATCGAAATATAAGCACAACTTTGAGCCTTCTTGTTTTTCATAAATATCAAATGGGAACCTCCTTTATAAGAATTATTATACTCAACACCGCACCTAATACCTAACAGCGAAGCACCCTAACACCTAACACCTGCAAGATAATCAAAGATTATCTTGCAGCGTCCGCTTGCTTCTCCGCATCATTCCTCTTAGAAATCGCATAACTCTCACCAGAATTCTCAGCCGCCAACATTATTTCCTTCGCCAAAGCTTCAACAATCGTCGCCTTCTTATTGAACGCCTTATCATAAGACCCATTAACAAAATACCTCAAAACCAAATTCAATCTCCGTCGTGGAGAAACATCAACAGCCTGCGGATACTTCGCTCCACCATACTCAATCGACGTAACCTCATCTCTCGGCGCCGCATTCTCAATCGCCTTAACCAAAATCTTCAACGGATTCTCCCCCGTCTTCTTCTCAATAATCTTAAACGCATCAATCACAATCTTAATACACTGAGTCTGCTTCCCACTAATCCTCCCCGTAATAATCCTATGCTTCTTCCCCCGCGACCCCGGCACCTGCAACAAATTAATCAACCTCTCAACAACATTAACCTTCGCCCGCGTCGGGTCCCACTTAATCCGCCCATGCGACTTCAACAACAACTTCGGCGACAAATTCACAACCTTCTTCAACCCCGGCTCCTCCACCCGAACCTCCGAAGCATCCCACAACCCAAAAACCTTCATCTCAACCATATTTATCTTCTACCCTCCGGTAGAGCTCCTATTAAATTGCCAAGCTTCTTTATTGCCTCTTCTCTCTTATGGGGATCTGAATTATACACATGATAGACCATTACATCATCATAACTAGTTTGGGTAACTGTACAATCCATTATATGATATGTATTGGTTACCCCAATGGGTAGAAGAATTACATCCTTAGAAGAATCCAGTGATAAAAAACTCCAACTCATATGCCGTTCATGATTAGGATCCTCTAATCTAAAAACAGTTTCTCCTTGAGAGTATTCTTCTCTAGTAAACTCGCTCAAAGAAGTCTTTTTAGCCATCCTATCTCTGCCCCCCGCTATCAAGCAACCCAAGTCGTCTGACAGCGAAGCGATCTGACAGCGAAGCGATCTGAGAGCGAAGCGATCTGATAAAATACTCCACATTTTATCGTCTCCCCTTCTCAATCTTCCCCATCCAAAGTCTATCTAAAGGCTGATCATTTACTTTAATAACACAAAACCTAACTCCCGACAAATCTCCCTTTGTCCGTCCCTGCTTCCCACCAATCCTCTCAATAATAACCTCATCATGCTCATTAACAAAAGTCTGCGCCAAATTCCCCGGGATAAAAGCCGTAACCTCTTTCCCATTCTTAACCAACTGCACCCTACAACACTTCCTCATCGCCGAATTCGGTTGCTTCGCCTCTTTCTGAACTTTCTTCACAACAATCCCCTTCGCCTGCGACGCCCGCCCAATCGGATCGAACTTCAAACTAATCCCAAGACGCTTCTTCTTATCCGGCAACCTATTGTCCCGAAACTTCTTCCGGTCCTTCTTCAACTTCCGTCCACTCATCAATCCCATGTATAGATTATGCGAAAAATCCATTTATAAAACTTTACGTGTCTTCTTTAATAGATTTAATCAAACCTCCCAACTTACCAGATACCTCATCACAATCTATTAATAAATTCCAAACTTCCTCGTCACTCAAATACCCAAGACTACCAGACAATTTAACTAAAGTAATAACCTCATAAACCGATCCCCTAGCCTGATAAAGAAATTGCAAAAAAACTTTATCATAATGCCTTCCCTTGCCCTCAGCGATATTCAAAGAGATAGAAACCACCGCCCGTCTTATCTGTGAAACCAATCCGTATTTCTCCTCCTTAGGAAAATTCTTGGTAACTAAATATACTTTCTTAGACAGTTCCATCGCATTCTGCCAAACCATTAACTTCTCAAATTCATATACTACTTTTATACACTCACTTTCAATTTATTCAACATAGCAATCCATACCAAGTCGTGCGTCAAAGACGCACTCTCAAACGACCAACAGCTAACGACAAACGACCAAATCCCTAAGCAATCCTTAACTTCAAAATTCCAAAAAAATTCCTAAGAACCTCAGTCAACTCTTTCTCTCTCTGCCGACCTCGCCCAATCAAAGCCGCCTTACTCTGACGCCCAGCATTAATAACAACCCCATCATTACTTATCTCCACCCCATTAAACTCAATCGGCGAAACAACATCCACAACAAATTTCTTAATCCCTTCATTATCATCAACAGACGGCATCGCAACAACTCTAATCCTTCTCCTTAAAATCTCAACCAACTTCCTGACATTAACAGCATCCCTCCCAATCGCCAAAGAAACCTTAGCCCTAGGCACCGCAAAAAAAATCTGATTATTATAAACAAAGCACTTCGTCGTCGGCACCCGCGTCGTCCGAGCAAATAAATTAATATATCTCATCAACTGCATATCAATCGTTCCCGCCATCCTACTTTCTCACCAAAAAAACTTCGCACTCAAAATCAAGATTTAATTCCTTAGCAACTTCTTCCTTTGATCTCAAAACATCAAACTCAATCTTAGCAGCCTCCAATTTCTCAACTATCTCATCTCGCGTATCCTTACAAATAAAAACACCATTAGATTTCTTTCCCAACCTCAAAGCCTGCCTCAACCCAAAACAAACCTTACCTTTCTCCATAGCTTCTTTTATTTCTTTTACTGTCATTTCTTCTTATCCTTCCTGGCAAGATCCCCAGTAACCTTGACTAATAATCCCGGCAACCCCGTCCCAACCGGAACCGGCTGATTCAAAATAATATTCTCAATCACCGACGCCAACCTATCTTTCTTCCCAGTCTTAGTCGCCTGAACAAATTGCTTAACGGCCGTCTCAAACGCAGCCTTCGCTAAAACAGAATTCTTATCGGCAATAATCCCCATCCTCGTAATCCCTTTCACCGCACCAGAGCTAACCATCATATCCGCAACCAACATCGCATGCTTCTCATCAACAGCCAAACCCTGCGAACTAATTATCTTATTAATCTCATTAATAATCAACTGCCGCGCCGCCTCAATCCCAAGAACACTAGCAACCTCATGAAGATCATTACTCAAAACCCTGTCATTATCCACACCCTTAAACGACAATATCTCTTTAAGATTAGAACCCGCCGTCAAAATAACATAATCCTTGCCACGCTTCACAACCAAAACCTGCGAAATTTTCTTAACCCCAGTCAAAATAACTTCCTTAATTTTCTCCTTAGTCTTATATATAAACTTAAAATCTTCCTTCGCCATATCTAAAAAAAGCCCATCAGACAACTTCTTCACATCAAATCCCTTCACCTTCAAAACCTCAACAACCTTATCTAAACCAATATGAGCCAACCTCAAAGCTTTCCCGTCAACACCAATCTTAATCTTCTTAGTGCCAAAATCAATTCCAATCTCAGAAATAACCTCCTTCAACTTAACCTCTTTAATCTTCTCCGCAATAACCCTCGCAGCCTTCTCGTTATTATACTCCTTCTCTAAATAAATCTCCATCGACGGCGTCTTCGGTAATTTCCTCGCATCCAAAATCTCAATAATACGAGGCAACCCTTGCGTAACCTGCATCTCAGCAACACCAGCCGAACGAAACACATTCAAAACCATCTGCGTCGACGCCTCACCAAAAGATTGAGCAGTCACAACTCCAATAGCTTCACCAGGAACAACCTTCCCCCCAGTATGCTTCTCAGAAATATCAACACCATCAATCCCGTACTTAAATTGCACAATGCTACCAGAAGCATCTCTCACCGTCCCATCATAAGCAACAACCAAATCCTGTAACGCATTCGCCAACCTCCTATATAAATAACCAGACTTAGGCGTTCTCAACGCAACATCCATCAATCCATCACGCCCAGTCATCGCACCAAAGAAAAACTCATCCGGCTTAAACCCATCCATCAAAGAACTATAAATAAACCCGTGCGCTTTCGGCGACAAATCATCCTTCTTAAAAAACGACAAAGTCCTACCGGTATA
>CAZLQO010000036.1:0-5655 GCA_964561955.1 Candidatus Woesearchaeota archaeon
ACATTTTTGCGAAATGCAAATTATGAGAAGAGAGGTCAGCACTCTCCAGAGCCATGAACAAAATTAAAACAAACCCCTCGCCCAATTAACAAACTTCCCAATCCACGAACTCCTCTTAAAAACTTTAATCTTATACTTCTCGCCACAAGGCATACAACTCCCACCACAATCAATCCCATCCTCATCCGAATTCAAAATCCCATCATAACAATAATCACAATAAGTCTCATTCCCCCTATCATCAAAATAAATATCCATATACGGCTCATCATCCCCCTCCTTAATCCTCGCAATCAAATTATCATTCAAACTATTATAAATTCCAATAAAATCCTCACCACACTTACTAAACTTTTTAACATAAATATCAACCCCAATAGAACAATTCTCCTCCTCTTTCCGCGCCTCAACACAACCACTCCTATCTGAACAAACTCTCGACCTGACTCCATTAAGTCGACCAATATCCTTGCCAACCAAATCCAAAAGCCCATAATCAACTACACACTCTCCCCACCCCTCACAAAAAACATCCGGACGACACACCTCTTGAGTATCACAACTCATCACCCCCGGCTTGTCAAACTCAGTCCCACAATTATTCAAATCACTACAAACAGGTTCCATAAAACCATCAATGCAATCTCCCCAATCACAACTCCACTCCTCAACACATTCCTCACCACAATACCTAACAGTATTAGGCGAACCAATAGGTATTATACACCCATTCAAATCCTCACAACTTCTTCTCTGCAAAATCCCGTCACATTCTTCCCATTTAGAACAATCCCAATCAGACCTACACACATTCATCCAAACCTTTTCCTTCTCGCTATAATTAGTAATAGGGTATTCTTCCCTCGTCGGCAAAGGCAGCGGAACATAATATTCAACAACACTACCATTTAAAGACCCTTTCCCGTCACCAGGATGCCGAGTCACACAATACCTAACCGGCAACTCCTTAATTTTTTTACAACCAGAATCAACAGCACCCAACACATTCAAATCCAAATTAACAATAAGCGGATTCCTCTCTGCATGAAACTTATACAACTGTGAAACGTCATCAACATTATATCCTAAATCATAAGTACGATTCCCTCCATCAAAAAACGAAACCCTAAAAGTACTAAAATAATAATCACTCTCTCCCTTCACCAACATAAAAACATTTTGCGTATAAGAATCATAACACACGTCATAAACAAACCCCGAAGCCCCACTAACATCGACACACTCCGTCGGCTTGTCCGAAATATTAGCCAAAAAAAACCCCGCCACAAAAAAAACAACAATCGCCACAACAATAACCACAATCAACAAAGTAAACCTATCAATCCTCATAACAACCCAAAACCAAACTCATATAAAAACATTACCAATGATAAAAATATTTAAATACCTCAATTATCGACTATTCTTATGGTAAACGGAATCGACCGTCCTTTGGATTTGCTGAATTCAGCGAAAGGTAAAGAGATTTTAGTGCAGCTGAAAACCGGCAAACAATTTGTCGGAACTTTGCTCGCATTCGACATCCACATCAACGTGGTTCTCGACAACGCGAAAGAAGTTGAAAACGGAGAACAAACAACAAGCTACGGCCTGACCTTCCTCCGAGGAGACACAATAATTTTCATCTCCCCAGCCACTAAAGCATAGAGCGTTCGTCTGATTAATTTCGCAAGACAACGAATTCTAAAACTTTATAACTAGTCACAACTCCACAACATCCAAATCCTCAGGCACAACAACCCCAATCTTAGTCCCCTTCAAATAATCCTTAGCCTCCCCCAAAATAACCTTAGGAATCTCATCATACCTCTGCGACAAATGCATCAAAACCAAACCCCCAACCTTCCCCTTCTTCGCAATCATAGCCGCACCAACCGAACTCAAATGCCCATACTCATCCGCAATCTCCTGCTCATCCTTAGAATAAGTCGCCTCACTAACCAACAAATCCGCCACCTTCACAAACTTCACAATCGAGTCATTATACCGAGTGTCACAAACAAACGAAACCTTCCTCTCCTTCTCAACATAAATAAACTTCTTCCCATCAACTTTTTTGCCATCAATACTAACAACCTTCCCCCTTGCCAACTCCCCAACCAACGGCGAATTCCCAACCCCCAACTTAGCCAACTTCTCCTTATCTAACCGACTCTTTTCCTTCACAACAAAATTATAACCAACAGCCTGCCTACTGTGGTCAAGCTCAAACGACTCAACAAAAAAATCATCATCATCAAAAACAACCCCATTTCCAACCTCATTGACAACAATCTCAAACCCCCAATCCCTCCTAGACAAATTAGGCACAACCTTCTCCTGAAAATCAATCTTACTACCCTTCGGCCCATAAATAATCAACTCCTTATTAAACCCATTCAACTTCAAGGTCCTAAGTAACCCAGGCAACCCCAAAACGTGATCCCCATGCCAATGCGAAATCAAAATCTTCGTAATCTTACACGGATTCAACCCCGCCCTACGAAACTGCCTCTGCGTCCCCTCCCCACAATCAATCAAAATATTCTCCCCCTTAAACTTCAAAAGCACAGCCGGATGATTCCTCCTCGCAGTAGGAATACTACTCCCAGTTCCCAAAAACATCAACTTAATTTTTTCTACCATAATAACAATAGAGAAAATGGCTTTTTATTTCTTTAGAAAAGAAGATTATTTCTTATTCCTAAAAACAACTTCTGTATGAGGATAAGCAATCTCCACATTCTTTTCTTTTTTAATCAAATCGTAAACCTCTTTAGTAATCTTACTCTTCACTTCCATCATCTGCCTCGCAGGAACAAAAAATTTCAAACTAATAATCATCGAACTATCCGCCATACTAACTCTAGTATAAGGAGCTTCCTTATGCTTTTCCTTTAACTCAGAGATATACTTGTTCGCAACCTTCTCAATAATCTCAATCGCCTTGTCCAAATCACTCTCATAAGTAATAGAAACATCCATACTGCTCAAAACAAAATCATTAGTCAAAGTATAATTAATAATATTCTGTTCAAAAAATAAATAATTCGGAACCATTATATTCCTACCAGTCACTTCACCAGAAGAAATCCCAGCCCCAACCTCATCCAAATAAATATGAGTCAAAGTTATATCATAAACATCCCCCCGAACATCCCCAATAATTATTCTGTCCCCAATACTAAAAGGCCTCTTTATCGTCATCATTAACCACGCCGCAACCCCCGTTATCGGCCTCTGTAAAGCAAACCCAAGACCAGCAGTTAGCAAACCTAAAAAAACTCCAATACCCGTCCAAGATTGAAAATAAGAGAGGAAAATAAAAAGGAAAATAAAAAGGAAAACCGCAATATTTATCATTCTCGTAAGAAACTTTATATTAGAAATCTGTTTTTTATTTTTAGCCTTCTTTAAAAGAACAACCCTTATCCTTCTAACTAAAAGTTCAAGGAACACCATCATCAACAAAAAAGTTATGATAGCAAATGCCAACCCAACATTGAATTCCATAAATTATCTAAAGAAAATGAGTTTTTATTTGTAACTAAAGCAGGTACTGGGAATTGCACCCAGGATCAGCGGGTTGCAGCCGCTTGCCTTACTGCTTGGCTATACCTGCACAATAAAACATTAACAAGTCTTATTATAAATTTAACGCTCCCGACAGGATTTGAACCTGCGACTTTTAGCTTTCTTCAATCTCCGATTGGAGAATGGATGAACACCTTCATACTTAGAAGGCTAACACTCTATCCAGGCTGAGTTACGGGAGCCCAAGATTAGATACTTAGTTTGATTTAAAAGTTTATTGACAAAGAATAAAAACTCTACTTTTCTTAAGATACCATGACAAAAGACAAAAACATAACAACAAAAAAGAAAAAAAACAATCAAGCAAAAGAAAAACCAAAAAACGAATTCTCAAGTTTCATCGCCGACTTCGGATTAATCTGGGGACCAGAACCAGAAATCTATGGAGGACTCGCCGGATTCTACACTTACGGCCCACTCGGCAAACTCCTAAAAAACAAAGTCGAAAACTCCGTCAGAAAAATCTTCAACTCCAACGGACTAAGAGAAATCGAAGGCCCAACCATAATGCCAGACTCAGTCTGGGAAGCATCCGGCCACCTCAAAACATTCAAAGACCGAACAATCGAATGCTCAAAATGTAAAGCAATTTTCAGAGCCGACAAAATCATCGAAGAAAAACACGACGTCGCAGCCGACGCGTGGAACGACAAAAAAATTCTCGACTTCATAAACAAAAAAGAAATCAAATGCCCATCGTGTAAATGCAATTTCCAAACCAAAATCGAAACCCAATCCCTAATGATGAAAACAAAAGTCGCCGGTACCGAAGCCTCACTAAGACCAGAAACAGCGACGGTAACCTACCTCCCATACCTACGATTCTACAACTACTTCAAAAGAAAATTACCACTCGGAGTTTTTCAAATCGGAAAAGCATACCGGAACGAAATCTCCCCACGACAACACGTCCTAAGAGGCCGCGAATTCACACAAGCCGAAGGCCAACTCTTCGTCGACCCAAAAGAAAAAAACAATTGGGAAAAATACAACGAAATCAAAAAAAACAAACTCCCATTCTGGGGACACAAAGACAAAGAACCAAAAACAATCAGCATCGAACAAGCCCTAAAAAACAAACTAATAAAATCCCAAGCCTACGGATGGTGCATCAACCTCGCCTATCAACTATACATCGGCTTCGGAATCCCAAAAAATAGAATCAGACTAAGACAACATCATCCAGACGAAAAAGCATTCTACGCCGTCGACGCCTGGGACATCGAAGTCAATCTTAACGAATATGGCTGGACAGAAATGTGCGGCGTCCACGACCGAACCGACTACGACCTAACACAACACTCAAAATTCTCCGGAGTTAAACTCGAAGCAACGCGAGAAAACGGCGAAAAATTCACACCACATGTTTTAGAAATCGCCTTCGGAACCGACCGCCCAACCTACGCCCTCATCGATCTATTCTACAAAGAAAAAACAGAACAAGAAGGAAAAACAACATTCGAAATCCCATACCATATGGCGCCAATCGACATCTCAATTTTCCCGCTAATGAAAAAACCCGAACTAATAAAACTCGCCCTAAAAATAAAAAAAGATTTAGAAACAGAATTCATCGTAGACTATAACACAACCGGAAGCATCGGTAAAAGATATTTAAGAAGTGCAACAGCCGGAACCCCATACGCAATCACAATCGACTACGACTCCCTCGAAAAAAACGACGTCACAATCCGCGACCGCGACACCGAAAAACAAATCAGAATCAAAATAGAAAACCTAAAAGACACATTAAGAAAACTACTGTCTAACGAAATAGAATTCAAAAATCCCTAGCCTTCCTTAGAAAACGAATGCATACATCACCACAATCTTCAACCTCTCTCTTTGTGACAACCCTACCTGGAAATATTTTATTAGCTCTATCAAGTTCCTCCTGACTAGGATCTGGATTATCAGGAACAAAAACACCCACATTATTCAGCCCACAGTAATCCTCATTTTCCATGTACTCAAATACAATCTCTCATATAAATAACTTCCGTAACCTCTAACCAAAATCTTATATATCCCAAATTGTTATCTAACACAGGTGATAAAATG
>CAZLQO010000037.1:0-5642 GCA_964561955.1 Candidatus Woesearchaeota archaeon
TCTTTATATGTCTCAATCTGCGGCTGCCCACCAATAATCACATGTTCATCCCTCATATAATCCGGCACCTCCAAATCCATAGTTATATTAGTAAATGGCGTCTGAAACCCAACCCTCGTCGGCACCGCCATGTTATAACAAAAACTTTGCATCGCCTTCTTAACCTGCCTATAATTCAACCCCTCATACCTAATAAACGGCGCCAACAAGGTATCAAAATTCGAAAACGCTTGCGCCCCCGCACTCTCTCCTTGTAACGTATAAAAGAAATTCACCACCTGCCCCAAAGCAGCACTAAAATGCTTCGGTGGCCTACATTCAACCTTTCCCTTAACCCCTCTAAAGCCAACCATTAACAAATCCTTCAAATCCCAACCAACACAATAAACCCCCAATGTATCCAAATCATGAATATGAATATCTCCCGCTTCATGAATCTTTCGAACGGCCTCTGGATAAATCCGCCTCATCCAATAATTAGTCATAATCTTCCTCTTAATATACTCATTTAAACCCTGCAAGCTATAACCCATATTAGAATTCTCCTTAACCATCCAATCATCCAACCCAATATAATCCTCAACCGCCTCAATCGTATCAAACAGCCCCTTAACCTTCCTCAACTCATCATGACTCTGCCGATAAAGAATATACGCCTTCGCAACCTTCGCATGCCCCTCCTCAATCAAAATCTTCTCAACCAAATCCTGCACCTCTTCAACCTCAGGTATCCCAAACTCCCCATAAGTCTCATTCAATTTTTCCACAACCAAAGCAGCCAACTGCACAGACCGCTCTTTATCCTCGCCTCCAACAGCCCGCACCGCTTTCCAAATCGCCTCAGCAATCTTATCATCCTGAAAAAGCACAACGCTTCCATCACGCTTCCTAATCTTTTTTACCATCTTTATTCACCTCTTTGCTTTCAATATTCCCCCACTTCACCATCGTCCCACCTCGCTGAGCATCAACAAAACTAAAACCATTAGGATATCTCTCCTTCAATTTCTCAACATTCCCCTGCAAACAATCCTCCAACTTCCACCCAAAAAAATTACAAATCATCGCCGCATACCAAAGCATATCCCCAATATTCTCCCTTATCCCATCCTTCGTCGCATCGTTCTTGTGCGCAAAAGTCTTCTTAATACAACTCGCAACATCACCCGCCTCACCCACAACACCAAGCCCCCAAGTCGCAATCTCCAATTCCCGACTCTCAAATTTCTTAGATGTTCTCTTACAAATCTCTTGATACTCATTCAATTCCATCTTATTTTCCTAATTTCTTTATCTCCTCTTTAAAATCATCAATGTCCGCAAAATCACGATACACCGCCGCAAAACGAATATACGCAATCTTATCAACCCGCTTCAAAGTACTCATAACAATATCCCCTATTCGCGAACTCTTAATATCCTTCCCCTTCGCAATCCGATAAACATGTGCCTCAATCTCATCAATAATTTTATCTACCTCCTCACTCGTAAACGGCCTCTTCTCGAGACTCTTAATCAACCCATCAAACAACTTCTCCCGCGAAAACTTCTCCCTCCGCCCATCTTTCTTAACAACATTCAAATCCAACTCCACCCGCTCATACGTCGTAAACCGCTTCCCACATTTCAAACACTCACGCCTCCGCCGAGCCACAGAATCACAATCCCGCTTATCCGTCACCTTCGTTTCAACAGCAGTACAATATGGACACCTCATTTAATAGTTAATACAAGATATTGTATCTCGCACCTCCTTTCACCACAATCACTTGTGGTCGCAAGCAATCACTAACCAAATGACTATTTAAAGATTGTTGTAGCCTACCATACATTTTCGTTCACTATAGTTAACAATACAAACCGACAGTTACGTTTTCAAGATAGTCACACAAATTTAAATACTAAATAACAAACATAAAGATTCATTTTCTATTCTCCTTTAACTTAAACATAATTGTTGCAGAGATTATAAAAATTATAGCTACCATATAAAATATAATTTCAAAACCAAATCTATCAGCTAAAAAACCTCCAATAAAAATTGCAAATGCTTCTGCTACCCCAACTAAAGCACAATATGTTCCCATTTCTGACCCCCTCTCTTCTTCGGTTGAAATATCTCCTAAAAATGATAATTCAGATGTTTCAAAAAGAGCAATAATTAATCCACTAAATATCTGAAGTAAATATAATTGCCAAATAGAACTAATAACTGTATAAAGAAAAACAACCACCGCAGAAGTATAACCTCCTATTATAAGAAAAGGTTTTCTACCAAATCTATCAGAATATTTTCCAGCAATTAATGAGACCAATGCCGTCGATAAAACAACCAAACCAACAGCTATACCAAAACTTTCTACACTTCCCCCAATCTCATTAATAAAAATATAATAAAAAGGACCAAATAATCCGAATGCAAAAGCTACTAATGAATTTGAGAAAGTAAAAATTTTAAAATTTCTCTTGTTGGCTTTATTAACAACATTCATTTTGATAAAAAAGTTCGATTACTTAAATACCTTACCAATACACACATAGACTACACAAAACTAAATTTTGAAATAGTAGTTGACAATAGTTTATTAATTAAAAAGTGGTAACAACCAAAAGGTTTATAAGTTTTAATTCTGTTAAAAGATTACAATGAGGATACATAAAAACCTTGACAGAGGAATTTGCAATATTCTTACTAGGATGCCTAGAATAGGAATACATAAAAAACCTAAAATCTATGAAGGAACTTGCAATCTTCTTGACGAGATGCCTAAATGGAAAATTGAAGGCAGAACTCCTTTATCTGTGGCAGAGTTAATGCAAAGAAGACTTGAGGTAAGAAATACTCCTTATGAAAATAATCACTTTTTGACTAACAATTATGATACAATAGATGCCGTTGCTTATCATCCCCGTGGAAAAGTAAAAATAGTTCGTAATTCACAACACATTAAAGATTTAAATCCCGAGAGTGTATTGATGGATAGAGCATTACTCTTACATGATGGAGAATATGAAGCACTTCCAGGTCAAGAATTTACAAGAGCGGAATTAAACGGGTATCTTGAAGTTTATCAATCAGAAACTGAAGCAATTGCCAATCTTGTTTGGAAAACAGTAGTAGGAGATCAAGAATTATTAAATGATTATGTTAAATATATTTTTGGGGCAAATAGGAAAATATTTTCTTGTCATGGTACCATGATGCATGTTCACCTTGATTCTGAAACAGAAAGTGTAGCAGATTTTCCACATCTTAGAAATTTGACACTCGAGGGGCTTCAACACATAACTCCAAAGTCTAACCTCCTTAGTTATAATCTCGACAATGGTGGATATAATCGTTTAGCTGAATAACCCAGTGATATTTATAAAATGGTAACTCTATCAAACACCTAAAAAAAATTTAACCTTTATTGACTTTCCAAACAAAAAACAAAAAATCTCCGTTAAAACTAATAAAACCCAAACTTCTCCCAAAGTTCCTTATGAATTTCCTCCGGCGTCTTCAACGAAGCCATCGTCCCATCCGGCGCACAATCAATCTTAATCCACCCATACAGCCTCGCCAAATGCAAATACGACTCCTCAGCATTCCTCATATGCTCCTCATTCCCCTCATGCCCATCAAGAACCTCAGCCCCAGGATGAAACTCAGACTTCCGCTCCCTCTTACTCATCAACTCCCGACCAACCTCATACGGCATATAAAGAAACACAACGGCATCCGGCTTCGGCAAACTAAAATTCTCATACTCCAATTCCCGCAACCACTCAAAAAATTTCTCTCGCTCAAATCTATTACGAATCTTCCCACCCTGGTGCCCCATATTCGACTCAACATACCTATCCAAAATCGTCACATTTCCCTTATCCAACTCATCCTGAATAAACCCCTTAGAAGCAAACCTATCCTCAGCATAAAACACCGACGCCAATTTCGCATCAATCTCATTCGCCGGACCAAACTCCCCATCAAGATACCTCCTAACAATCTTCCCCGTCGGCGTCGAATAATTCGGAAAATCCAAAGTCACAACCCCACGCCCCATCGACTTCAACTTATCAATCAACAAATTAATCTGCGTCGACTTCCCAGAACAATCCGTCCCCTCAAAAACAATCAACTTCCCCTTCTTCATCAACCCCCTCCTTTAGCATAACAATCCGGATCCTTCGCTAACTTCTCCCTCGTCTCTAAAGTCATCATTTCAAACGCCGGATGTGTCGTCTCCCAAGACCGATTCACAAAGGAATCTTTCTTCATCTTCTCAACTTCATCAGCAACACCATCTCTATCAATATAGCTCCCACAAATGTGCAACGAATCACTAATATCCATATATCTCCCCACTTTCACATCTCTCCCAATCTTTTTAGAAATCCCTTCCGCTATCATTCTCTGTAAATCAGTAAGCGCATAAACATTCATAAACCAAGCCTTATATAAATCACGACTCCTCCAATGAGTATTCATATTAAGATACAATTCGCCCTCTTCATCAACAACTCTCGTCCATACCCTTTGCAAACAGGGAGGGTCATCCGTCTGAGGATCCGCGGTAGGCATCCATGTAATTGCCTGCGCCCTTCGACTATACCCAGACTTAGACAAATTATCTACAATATATTCAATTTGATTAACACTTGTAAACGGCCGAACAGAATTACTATTTCTTATATCCTCAACCGGACAATATCTAAAAAGTCTCTCATGATAAGTATAAGTCCACTTCCCACTTTCAGGATCAACCCAATGATCATGAATCCCTTCAACAACTTCCTGTCTATATGACTCTAACTCCTCCGGCCCCCCCGGAAAATTCCTATGTATTCTTGGTTCAGCAAAAGGTCTACTGACAGTAACCATAACCGTCGCATCCTTACTCGGCGGATCACCCGACTTATCATACTGCGTCTTAATATTTATCCCATTATCCCAAACGGCAATCACAGCCTTTTCCCAAGCCTCAGGCAAAGTATTCGCAACCACATTCAAAACAGGAATATCCTTCATCTAAAACACAATCCCTCACTCTTTATAAAAACGTATACACTCCACTATATACACCCAACAATCCCACAAAAATTACAAACCTCACCACTCGAAGGCTCCCCACACTTAACACACTTCCTCAACTCACTCCTAACTCCTAACTCCCAACTCCCAACCAATTCCTGAAAGGAATTAACAATCTTCAACTTCTCCGCATCACTTATATTAGACATCCAATCCCTCGTCTCAACCCGATAAGTCCCAAACGCACACGGACACCTATTATACAAAATATCAAACTCCTTCGCCTTCGCATACTTCCTAATCTCCGACTCCGGAACAAAAAATAAAGGCTTAACCCTCTGCACAAAACCACTCTGAACAACTTCCCCACCCGTCCTCGGCGCCGAACGAGCGCCAAGACCGACGTTCCCCTTCAAAAAATTCATCAAAACATTTTGACATTCATCATCAAGATTATGTCCCGTCACCAAAACGCTCCCACCCAACTTCCGCGCCCACTTATTCAAAATCCACCGCTTAACAACCCCACAAACCGAACACCCCGTCAACCCCTTCTTTTTTTTAAGAACAGCCTTAATAAAACAAATCCCCTGCCCCAACTCCGCCTTCAAATCAACAATCGTCA
>CAZLQO010000038.1:0-5628 GCA_964561955.1 Candidatus Woesearchaeota archaeon
GATACCGGCTTAAGATGAGAAATAAAAAAGCTGGGTTGTTGAATCAGGTGATTATTCATTTGATTTTGATTGGGATTATTTTGGCGTTGTTTTTGTTTGCGACGGCGGGGAAGATAAATGCGCGGGGGGTGAAGCAACAGGTTTTGGAGAAGGAGATTGCGTTGCTGGTTGATGCGTCGGTGCCCGGGATGAGTTTTGAGATTGAGAAGGATAATTTGAATGGGGTTGTTTCGGGGGTTGAGATTAGGGATGGGAGAGTTTTTGTTGAGGTTGAGGGGCTGAATGCGTTTGAGGGGTATCCTTATTTTAGTAGGTATAGCGTCGATGTTATTGAAAAGGAAGATAAATTTGTGGTTGAAATAAAATGAAATTTTATTTTAGTCGGGAGTTAGGGGTTAGGGGCTGGGAGTTGGGGAAAAGTGGGGTTTTGGGAGAGGGGATTGTGATGATGTATCGGTTGGCGTTGGTTACTTTTATTGCGATTGTTGTATTAGGGGTGTCTTCGGTTTTTTATAATCATACTATTGATGTTCGGGATGCGGAGGCGGTTATTATGACGAGGAGTGTTGTTGATTGTGTTGCGCCCGAGGGTGTTGTTGATTTGAGTATAATTAATGGGGAGATTCTTTCTTATTGTGGGTTTGATGACGGAGAGGTTGGGCGGTTTTATATTCGGGTTAATGTGAGTAATGAGGGTGGTGACGTTAAAGAATTGTCTCAGGGTGATTCGGGGGCGATGTGGGTTAAGGATATTTTTAATAAGGGTAGGGTTGCTGTTGGGATTGAGAAGTATGAGCCGGGTTATTCGGATAGGGTTTATGATGTTGTTGTTTTGCGGGATGGGGTTGAAAGTTATGGTAAAATTGAAGTGGAGGTTTTGGTAAATGAGGAGTAGGCGGGGGATAATTGGAAGTTTTATTTCGATGTTTGTGGTGACGATAGCCATTGTTATTATTTTGCTGATTATGATTATTGCTTCGGGGGTTGTGAAGGAGTTTGTTAGGGAGTCAGATAGTTTTGGCGTTCAGAATGAGACGGCGACGGGAATAGATGATGTTTTTGATTATATGGATGAGCAGTATTATAATGTGACTCGTTTGAGAAGTTATGTTGATTATCGGTTTAATGATATGGCGCAGTTGAGGATTATAGTTAAGACTGGTGGTCGCTGGGAAGGTTGGTTGACGGAGGAGATGAAAAGATGAGGAATAATAAAGAAAGGAATTCTTACGAAGTCCTATCATGCTTTTCTCGAGGGCACTCTCGAAAAAGAGGGCAGATTTTTGCATTGGGGTTGTTTTTGATAACTTTGTTTATGTGTGGAATGGTTTGGGTGCTTTATGGGGTTGAGCAAAAAAATGCTGATAGTTCTTTGGTTTCGCCTAGGGCCGTTTTGGAGATGAGAGATGACTTGGAGATTTTTGAGATTAGAGAGAAGGCGTTGGTTGAATTTTTGGTTGTTGATATTGATGGGGAGTTTGGGAGCGATGAGTTTATTGATGAATTTAGGGAGCGATTTTTGAATGGGACGATTGAGAATGAGAAGATGAGTGAGTTTATTTTTAAGGATTTAGTTTTTGAAGGTCGTAGTCATAAGGTTGCGTTGGAAGATAGAATGGAGTTTTTGAGTGATAATCTTTATTCGGATTTTGTGAATAGAGAGGGGAAGTTGTTTTTTAGTCGGAATAAAATGGGGAAGAAGGTTTCTTTGAGGGCGAGGGGTGGGGATGAAGTTAAAAATAAATTTCCTGTTGTGTTTGTTTATGAGTTTGCGCAGGATTATACTGTTACAAAAAATGAGGATGTTTCGTGATGGAGTATGGGGGCAGTGAGCGGCGGAGGACGAAGAAGGATTTGAAGCGGAAGAGGTTGGCTCGGGGGTATAAGCGAGGTGGGAAGTTTAGGAGTGCGGAAGTTAAAGAGGGCGAGAAAAAGAAAGGTAAGAAAAAATGATAGAGTTAGGATTTTTGTTTTGGTTATTTTTTATTGGGATTATCGTCGCTGTTTTTCAGGATTTAAAAAGAAGGGAGGTTGATAATTGGTTGAATTTGTTTTTGTTGGTTGTGAGTTTTTCGTTTGTTTTTTTTAGGGCGATTTTTGAGAAAGATAGTTCTGTTATTTTTCATGCTGGTTTTGTTTTGGTTTTTTTGTTTGTGTTGATGAATGTTTTTTATTATGGTAGAGTTTTTGCCGGGGGTGATGCGAAGTTGTTGTTTGCGATGTCGGTTTTTTTTGTTGGAGTAAGTTTTAATGAGAGCTTGGTTAATGTTGGGATTTTTGTTGCTTTTTTGATGGTTGCTGGGTCGATTTATGGGTTGTCTTATTCTTTGGTTTTGTATGTTAAGGATTTTGAGAAGGTTAATGGGGAGATTTGTCGCTTTGCGAAGGGATTGAGTATTTGGTATTTGATGGTTGGGTGTTTTGTGTTTTTGCTTGGGTTTGTTTATTGGGTGTTTTTTGTTTTGGGGGTTTTTGTTTTATTGAGCCTGGGGCTTTATATTTTTGCGAAAGGGCTCGAGGGGGTTTCGATGATTAGGGTTGTCTCGGGGAAAGATTTGAGAGAGGGGGATTGGTTGGTTGATGATGTTAAAGTTGGGAAGAAAATTATTAAGGCGGATTGGGACGGTTTGTCGTCGGAGAATATTAAGTTATTGATTAATAAGAAGAATATTAAGATAAAAGAAGGGTTGCCTTTTGTGCCGGCGTTTTTGATTGCGTTTTTGGGTTATGTGTTTTTGAGGGAGTTGATTTTGGGAATGATTAAGGTATTCTAGCTGAGAGGATTGGAATTGTTTCTTTTTTTGTGGTGGGAATCTCTTTGTCTTTTGGTTCTATTTTGACTTCTTTTGGTTTTGAGATTTCTTCTTGAAGTGCCTTGAGTTCTTCTTTGGTGGCTTGTTTTTTCCCTGTTTCGTCCCCATAGATTGGTGTTATTTCTATAATTGGGTGGTCCATTATTTTTAACTCTTTGATTTGGATTTCTTTTGGGTTGAATTTTTCTTGAAGTTTTTGTGCGACTTCTTGGGCGAGGTCTTTTGTTGATTGTGGTAGTTCTTCCAAGTGTGCTTTTGGGATGACGAGAGAGTGTCCTTTGCTTATGGGGTTGATTTCAAGGATGGCGATGTTGTTTTCGTTTTCTGCGATTTTGTAAGAGGTTGTTTGATTTGCGGTGATTGTGCAGAAGATGCATTGTCCTCCGAGGTGGGTTAATTTGTTTTGTTCGATAAAGTTTTCAACTTGTTCTTTTGTCATAGAATTGATTTGATCTTTGATTTGATCTTGTTTATCTTCGGGAAAGTTGTCTAATTGTTTGAGGAGATGTTCTTTGATTTGTTTTGCTTGTTCGTCAGTGATTGGCATGGGGATTAGAACGCTTCGCCTGTAGATACTTGCTGGTGCTCGTTGCGTATAGTTTTGTTTAGTTTCATAATTGACATAGAATTAGTATGGTTATAAATTTATGGAAGATGTTTAACCGATTGCTCTTCGGTAGTCGATTAGTTCGACGGATGAGACGCCTTCGATTTTTTTGATTTCGTTTTCAACTGAGTCGACTTCTTCGTCTTCAGATAGTGCGAATGTTATAATTAATGCCTTGAGACCGAATGCGATTGGTTCTTCTTTGGCTTCGTTGAAAACTCCGGAGTTGAAGGATTCTATTTTTGATTTTATTTGGTTTTTTAGTTCTTCTAGATTTGTTTCCAGGTTTTCTGGCATTACTTTGAATTGGATTGCTGCTGTTGCGATTTTATGGACCTCGGTGTTCGCACTTTGGGCATTTATATTCTACTGAGAGGTTTCGGCAGCGGTCGCATCTTAGAATTTCTTTTGAGCACTTTGGGCAGGGGAATTTTACGTTTTTTGATGTTTCTTTGTTGCAGCTTGTGCATTTTGTTTCCATATTTAGTTGTCTTGGTTTTGGTTTATAAAGATTTGGATAAAGTGTATCACAATAATGTTTAAATAGATTTGTTTGGATTTGGATTTATGCAGAATTATGATATGTTGGTTGAGAGGATTGCGGTTGAGAGTGGGCTTGGGAAGGATGAGGTTGAGAGGAAAATTGAGGCGAAGAAAGCGAAGTTGTCAGGGTTGATTTCTAAGGAGGGGGCGGCACAGATTATTGCGGCTGAGTTGAATGTTAGTTTTGAGAATCAGAGTTTGAAAGTTAATGAGTTGATGCCTGGGATGAGGAGGGTTAATATTGTGGGGAAGGTTACGAATTTGTCCCCAGTTAGGGAGTTTTCTAAGAATGGTCGCGAGGGGAAGGTTGTGAATTTTGTTTTGGCGGATGATACGGGGGGGACGAGGGTTGTTCTTTGGGATGTGAATCATATTGAGTTGATTGAGAATGGGGGTATTAAAGAGGGGGACGTTGTTGATATTAAGAATGGGTCTACGAGAGATGGAGAGATACATCTGAGTGGGTTTAGTGAATTGAAAAAGAGTGAGGTTGTTATGAAGGAGGTTAAGACTGGGGCGATTGTTAGAGAGGGGAGTCTTGGTGAGGCGAAGCAGGGGCAGAATATTAAAGTGCGTGGGATTGTTGCTCAAATTTTTCAGCCGAGATTTTATTCTGTTTGCCCGGAATGTAATAAGAAGGTTGTTGATGAGGGTGGTGAATATAAGTGTGTTGAGCATGGGAAGATTTTACCCAAGGAAAGGGCTATATTGAATTTTGTTTTAGATGATGGGAGTGAGACGATGAGAACGGTCATGTTTAGCGACCAGATTAATGCGTTGATTCCTGAGGGTGATTTGAAAGATGAGAAAAAGTCTTTGGCTTTTAGGGATGATTTTATGGGGAGTGAAGTTTATTTGTCCGGGCGGGTTCAGAGAAATAAGTTTTTTGATAATTTAGAGATTGTTGCTTCTAATGTTGAAAAAGTTGATGTTGAGGAGTTGATTCAAATTCTTAGCGGTTGATACTTCGTTGGACGAACCCTCGCGTACGGTTAGTACGCCACGGAACCGTCCGCCTCGTCTGAACCTGCTAAGAATTTGAATTGTTATTAGAAAGGGTTGCCCCCACGTGTTTTATTTTTAAAAAGTTTTAAAAAGAGTTGTCCCTACATTTTATTGGTGATAAAAAGAGATGGCTTATAAGAAATTTGTGAAGAGAGAGGGGAAGATTTTTGGACCTTATTATTATGAAAGTTACAGGGGGAAGGATGGGAAGGTTAAGAAAAAATATGTGGGGACAATTAATCCTGATGTTAAGAAAAAAGGTAATTCTAAAAAAAAGATTGGTGGAGATTTTTCTCGATTGAAGAAAGGTTTGCTTGTCTCTTTAATTGTTGTTTTTGGTGTTCTTTTTTTGGCTGTTGCATTTAGAGGGATTACGGCTAATGTTGTTTCTGATGTTGTTGGAGAGGAGGTTGTTTTGGAATTTAACAAAGAGGTCGTGGATTTGGAAATTAGAGAGCCGGTTGTTTTTGGGGGTGATGTTTTGAATAAGAACAAAAATAAGAGGATGGATTTTGATTTGGGGGATGGGAATTTGAGGCTGTATTTTGATTTGATTAATTATAGCGAGGTTGCCGATGGTGTTGGTTCGCAAGAGGAGAGGGTTGGAATTACTGGGAATTTGATTCGGAGGTTGACTGGGTTTGTTGTTGTTGATGAGTT
>CAZLQO010000039.1:0-5434 GCA_964561955.1 Candidatus Woesearchaeota archaeon
AACTCCCATGAATTTCATTTTCAGGCCAAAAAAATCCTAACAAAATAATTAACACTAAAAACACAGCAAGCCCAACCCCAAACCTCGGAAATACCACAGCAAAAAATTCTGAAACAAAATCAAACTGCAAAGACAATAAACCAATCGAAGCAGAAATAATCGCCTGAATTGCTCTATTATCATCACCCAATATTTTACTCTTCTGCAAAATCGCAAACACAACGGCAAAAATCAACAAAAACGGAATCACATAAGAAAATACACCCATCTCATTCCAGATATTCAGAACCTCGGTAATCGTCATAACCATAATCAATAAAGAAAAAACTTATTTATATATGTTTCCTACTCTATACCAGATTTCCCATTCCCTTTCTTCCCACTAAAAACCGCAACCGCCATCGCCGCAACAACCAAAACAATCATCAACACATTCATCCAAACCCCACTGCTCTCACCACTAGAAAACCAACCACCAATAATCCCCCACAACCCAGTAATATACAAAACAACTCCAATCGTAAACACCCCAGCCAAAATCCCAAAAGTAATTTTCATCCACGGCTTAACATTCTTACCAGACAAATCCCCAGCAACAAACCCATACAAAATCAAGAAAACCAAAATCACAGCGACACCAACCGCCAACCACGGCATTATCCCAACAATAATATCCCGAGGCTGCGGAACCCCAATCAAAATCAACCCAATCACCAAAGCAACCAAAGCATCAATCTGCGCCTTCCCCTCACCAAGAATCTTAGACTTCTGCAAAATCGCGAACACAACCACAAACACCAATAAGAACGGCAACAGCATCTCCGTAAAAAATGGGTTATCGAATATCATAAAATAACCAAATCAAAAACCTATTTAAACTTTCCCAAAAACCAATAAAACAATTTCTATTCTTAACAGGAAAGTTCGCAGATAAAAAATTTCGCCGTGTGCTTATGCACATAAGAAATTCTTTTATCAAGAAATTTTCGCTAAGAACAGAAACTAATCAAACCCTTCATCCATAGAAATATTATCCTCATCCATAGACTGAACCGGAACCGCATTCTTATCAATAATAAAAATATCCCCAATCGCCTTGATAAACTGATGCGGCACAATTATCCCTCGGGCCCCACCAAGAATTTCAATCATCCCCGACTCCCTCGAAACCACAATCCTCCATCCATCTATCTTATTATCTACCAAATTAACTTCCTCCACAACGCCAAACAAATCCCCAGAATCCGCATAAACTCTCAATCCAACAACCTCGCTCATCCTTTTTATCCTTAACATAAACCAATTAAAACCAGTCCATTTAAATACATTTCTATGATTAAAAGCATACTACCCCACTCGATAGTTTTATAAAAAATCAAAACATTTACCACTATGGACATAAAGGGAAACACCAAAGAAATACTAACTATAATTTTAGCTTCACTCGTCCTTGCGCTAACAGTCGCATTCAGAGACCGAACACTTTTCTCCACCGCAGCAATAAGCTTTCTCATCATCCTAACTATAAACATCCTCACAAAAAAATCAATAGGCTACTACCTTGAAACAAAAGTCAAAACAAAATTTTGGTCTATTTACCAATACTGGTTTAGAAAAGACATGCACTTCAAAAAACCACTCCCAATGCTTTGGCTCCCACTAATCATCACTCTTTTCACAAAAGGATTCTTCCTATGGCTCGGAGTCCTCGAATTCGACGTCGAAGCAAAAACAGAAAGAGTCTCTCGACGCCACGGGCTATATAGATTCACACAAGTAACCGAATGGCATATGGCATGGATTGCAGTATGGGCAATAGTAGCAAATTTAATAATCGCCATAGTCGGATACGTCGCCGGATTTGAACTCTTCCCAAAACTAAGCATCTTCTTTATCGCATGGTCAACAATCCCGCTCCCAGGTCTCGACGGCTCAAAAATTCTCTTCTCCAGTAGAACACTATGGGCAATCGTCTTCACAATCGCAATGGCAACACTCGCCTGGGCACTAATAATTATCTAATAACAATCTTCTCCAAAACTTATAAACCCACCCAACCTAAACACAAAATGGAAGAATTAAAAATAGAACCACGAGAATATCAAAAAACAATATTCGAAACCTGCAAAGAAAAAGACTGCCTCGTCGTCCTTCCAACCGGAACTGGGAAAACACTAATCGCAATAATGCTAACAATAGAAAGATTCAAAAAATTCCCTCTCGAAAAAATCCTCATCCTCGCGCCAACCCGCCCACTAATCGAACAACATTTCGAATCATTCAAAGAAAACACCCCAAAAGATTGGGCAGACATGCAACTCTTCACCGGCAAAACCCCATCGACAAAAAGAAAAGAAATATGGCGAACCGCCGAATTCATCTTCTCAACCCCACAATGCATCGCAAACGACCTCAATAAAAACCTATACAACCTAAACGAGGTTTCGCTTTTAATCGTCGACGAATGCCACCGATGCCTCAAAAACTACGCCTACAACCACGTCGCACAAAAATACAAAGAACAGGCAACAAACAGAAGAGTCCTCGCACTAACCGCTTCCCCAGGCTCCGACAAACAAACAATCACGCAAGTCTGCGAAAACCTCGGAATAGAAGCTGTCGAAATCCGAACAATACACAGCCCAGACGTCAAACCCTACCTTCAAGAACTCGAATTCGAAAAAATAGAAATAAACTTCCCGCCAGAATTCACAGAAATAAAAGTCCTCCTCCAAGAAATCTACAACACAAAAATCAACGAATTAAAAAACAGAAAAATTCTCTTCGGCTACGCATCAAAAACAATGCTCCTAAAAACCCAAGCAAGACTAATGCAAAGCATCAAAGGAAGAAGAAACATAAATAACATGATGGCCGTATCCGCATGCGCCCAAGCAATAAAAATCTCACATGCAATCGAACTCCTCGAAACCCAAACAATCTCCTCCTTCACCACATATCTAAAAGACCTATTCCAACAAGCCGCAGAAAAAAAATCAAAAGGCGTCCAAAGATTAACAGCCGATCCAAGATTCACAAAAGCATATTCCCTAACGACCACCCTAGAACAAGAACACCCAAAACTCCAAGCCCTAAAAAAAATCGTCCAAAAACAATTCCAAAAAGACCCAAATTCAAGAATAATCGTCTTCGCACAATTCCGAGACACCGTAAGAAAAATATCCGAAACACTAAACGAACTCCCAGGAATAAAAGCAGACAACTTCGTCGGGCAAGCAATCAAAGACCACGGCAAAGGAAAAACAACCGGACTAAAACAAAGAGAACAAAAAGCAATGATAGAAAAATTCAAGTCAGGAGAAATAAACGTCCTAGTCGCAACATCAATCGCCGAAGAAGGACTCGACATCCCAGAAGTCAACGAAGTAATCTTCTACGAACCAATCCCCTCGGCAATTCGAAAAATCCAACGAACCGGACGAACCGCAAGACTATCAAAAGGCAAACTCAAAATCCTCGTCACAAAAAAAACCCTCGACGAAGTCTACCACTACACCGCCTACCACAAAGAAAAACGAATGCACTCCGCAATCGACGAAATCAAAAAAGATTTCGAATCCAACGAAAAACAAAACACATTAATATGAAACCCCTTGAAAACATCTTCTCAAAAACAAAAACATTAACAGAAACCAAATGCCCAAACCCCAAAATCCCAATCATCGTCGACACTCGCGAAAAACAATCTTTAATTTCGGCAAACCTCCTCGAAAAAAAAGCAAACATTAAATTTGAAAAACTAAACATAGGCGACTATCTCATCGAAGACACAATCGTCGAACGAAAAACTTTCCAAGACTTCGTCGGCTCTATGATAAACAAAAGACTTCTAGAACAATTAAGAGAAATAAAAAAATACCCAAAACATTTCCTAATCATCGAAGGCTTCTACTACAACTACAACAAATTCAACGTCCACGAAAACGCAATCCGCGGAATGCTTCTCTCAATCGCAACAGATTTCCAAGTCCCAACAATCTTCACCGAAAACGAAGAAGACACAGCAAACTTCCTAATCCTCCTCGCCAAAAAATACGAAAAACCAAAACAAGAAATATCAATAAGACCCTCGAGAACTTTCAAAACAATTGAAGAACAAAAACAGTTTATATTAGAAGGCTTCCCGGGAATCGGACCCGTCGCCGCACAACATCTTATAGATAAATTCTCAACACTCCAAGAAATTTTTAACACAACAGAAGAACAGCTCAAAAAAATTGGACTCGATGAAAATAAAATCAAAAAATTTATAGAACTCTTAAAAACCTAACCTAAGGCCCCAAACTAAAACTCGCATACTCTGAAATCCCAGCCAACTTCTTAATATCACCCAGCGTCACGGCATTAATCTTCTTCTCATAATCATAATAATCCTCAGCCTCCCCCGACAACTCTTCCATAATCAAATTAACAGCCGTCTCGCTCGACCCCTCAGACTCAACCTTCCGATTCCCAATAACCTGAACCTTCGCCTCAGCCAATTCCTCCTCGCTAATCCCCCCCATCTTCCCAAACTCCTTCAAACAAATATCAACAACTTCTTTCTCCTTCGCCTTATCTGTCCCAGCCCAAATAACCATATACCCATAATTCTTCCCTAAATCCAACTCCGTCTTCACCCCATAAACCAAACCCCTCTTTTCCCGAACCTCACTAAACAACTTCGACGACATCCCCTGCCCCAAAATAGCAGAGAACACCTCAGCCGCATATCTCCCTTTCTCATCAGAATACGGAAAATGAAAACCCATAGCCAAATTCGCCTGATGAACCCCATCCCTCTTCTCAGAATCCCTAATATTCCTCTCCTTAATTTTCAAAATTGAACCTGTCGTCTGTCGTCTGTCGTCTGTCGTCTCGAAATTCTTAGCGTAATCAAGAATTTCGTCAAAATCATTATTACCAACAACACAAAGAACCGAATTAGAAGGAACATAAACCTCACGATGCCGATTAAACAATTGCTCCCGAGCCATCCCCTTAACTCCCTCCTCGCTCCCACCAATAAACATCCCAGCCGCCCCCTCATACAAATTTTCCTTAACCCTATCAAGAACATGTGCATGAGGATTATCATGATACATCTTAATCTCCTCACAAATCACACTCGCCTCTTTCTCAACCTCCGCCTCAGGAAAACTCGCATTAAAAAAAACATCAAAAATAACATCCATCGCAACGCCCAAATGCTCCGACGGCAACTTCACATGATAAGCCGTAACTTCCTCGTGAGTAAACGCATTCAAAACACCGCCAACCTTCTCAACCTCGTCGGCAATCTGCTTAACACTCCTCTTCTTAGTCCCCTTAAAGCAAAGATGCTCGATAAAATGTGCAATTCCTTTCTCTTCGACAGACTCATACATCGACCCATACTTCGTCGCCAACATCACCGTCGTCACCGGCACATCCC
>CAZLQO010000040.1:0-5269 GCA_964561955.1 Candidatus Woesearchaeota archaeon
TGCAAATCGTCAGAATAAGATTCTGGATTTGACAGAACGTGGCCTACCCCTCACTCTTTTTATTTTTTTGTTCGGTGGGGTATTGGGGAGTGGGCGTTGGGTTGTGGGTTGTTCGATTATGGAAATAATAATTTAAGTGTTTGGCCGATGAAGCCGGCAAAGACTGGGATTGCGAGGTTGTCGTCGACGTGAGGAAAAACTGTTTCGACGAATGTTGCCATGGCTGCCATTGGGATTATGATTGCCCAACTGCCTATAATAAAATATCCTATGATTATGTCGACTACGAATTCTGCGATGATGCCTTCCCATGCTGTGTTGGGGATTTTTTTGAGCCAGTGTTTGCCGAATGCTATGCCGAAGATTGCGGCTGCCATGTCTCCGAAGATTGTCATTAGAATTACTGCGATTGCGATTTGGAATTCGAAAATTGATAATGCGATGATTAGTCCGAGTAGATAATAGACTTGGCCGCCGAGGGTATTTTCTTCTTTTGGTCGCCAGAGGAAGTGGAAGATTGGGATTTTTCTGTGTTCGATTACTCTGAAGAATTCTATTGTGATGAAGAGGATTAGGGTTGCGAGGAGAATTAGAATTGCGATCATGTGGGATTCGAAGATTTTTAGAGAGAGCCAGTATAATAGGACGTAGCCAAGTCCAAGGAGGTGGATGAATTTTCTTTTTGCCTCGAATGTGAGTTTGGACATTTGATTAGTTGTTGGTTATTAGTTGTTGGTAGTTGGTTTTTGTTGTTTTTATTTGTTATGATTAAGCTTAAAAAGTTATTATAATTCTTTTTCTGATGGGGCGGTAGCTCAGTGGGAGAGCACATGACTGAAGCTCATGGTGTCGAGGGTTCGATTCCCTCTCGCCCCATTTTCGAACCTTATTCGGAATTTCTTTGAAAGTCCTCATCTCAATTTTTTCTGAAGAAAAAATGGCAGGGTTCGATTCCCTTGGCTCGCAATTTGCATCTCAGAAAATATTTTAATATTTGTTTTCCTCAAAGCGAATTACTCGTCGTCCCAGAGTTGACTTTGATATGAATACTTTTATAAATAAGGAATGCTATTGTTTTTTATGAAAGGGAAGAGAGGGGCGATTGAGTTGTCGATTGGGACGATTGTGATTATTGTGTTGGCGATGTCGATGTTGATTTTGGGATTGGTTTTGGTTAAGAATATTTTTAGTGGGTCGTCGGAGAATATTTTGCAGATGAACGATAAGGTTAAGGACCAGATAAATAAGTTATTTGTCGAGGATAAAAGGACTATTGTTTATTTGCCGAATCAGATTGCTAGAATTCAGCAGAATAAAGATTGGGGCGTTGCTTTTGGGATTAAGAATTTGGCGAGGGGAACGGCTGATGTTGGTCGGTTTAGTTATGATGTGACGGTTTCAGACCCTGATGTTAAACAAAAGTGTGGGGTTGGAGAGAGAGATGTTGAGGGTTGGATTACGACGGGGAGAAGTGATTCCATGGATATTGCGCCGGGGCAGATATATGCTGGGATTGTTAGGTTTTTGATTCCTGAGAATGCGCCGCTTTGCACAGTGAGGTTCCATATTGATGTGAAGATGGATGGCGTGACTTATGCTACTGATTTTTTTGACGTAGAAGTTTTGGGGTAGATTTATTAATTAAAGATTTGTTTTGGTATTATGAAGATATTGGTTGTTGGGGATTTCCATGGTAAGTTTCCTGCGAAGTTGAAGAAATTGACAAAGGATGTTGATTTGATTGTTAGTTTGGGGGATTATCCGAAGTGGAGTTTGAAGAAGTTGTTTTTTGAGCATTGCTATAGGACGGATAAGGATTTGTGGGATGTTATGGGGAAGGGGAAATATAAGAGGGTTTTTTTGAAGGATTGGAAGACTGGTGAGGATGTTATGGGGAAGTTGAATTCTTTTGATGTGCCTGTTTTGAGTATTGTTGGGAATTATGATAATCATGTTGTTAATGATTCTTGTGGTCGGGATAAGGTTGGTTGGAAATGGGCGGCTCAGGATTTTTTTGCTAAGATGATAAGGAAATATCCTCATGTTAAGCGGTTTGATTATAGGGCTGTTCGAATTGGTGGAATTGTTTTGATTGGGGCTTATGGAGGGTCTTCTCCTGGGAAAGTTAAGAGTCGGGCGTATCGGAAGTATCGGAAGAAGTTGGACTTGTTGTTTGGGAAGTATGCGCTGGAGAATCGTGAAGGGCGGGTTGTTTTTGTGACGCATAATGTTCCTTATGATTGTAAGTTGGATGTTGTTCGGGGTAAGGATGCGCCGGCGATTGTGAAGGGAAAGCATTATGGGTCGAAGTTGGTTCGGAGGATTGTTGATAGATATCAGCCGGTGCTTTGTGTTAGTGGGCATATGCATGAGAATCAGGGGCGTTGTCGGATTGGTGAAACTGTTGTTGTTAATAGTGGGGCGGCTTTGGATGGGAAGTGTGTTGTTGTTGATTTTGATGAGAAAAGGGGAAAAGTTAAGAAGGTTGAGTTTGTTAAGTAAGGATGAGGACATCTGAAGAGGTTATTAATTTTGTAAAAAAGAATTTGGAGAAAAAGTTTTATATTTCTATGTTTGTTGCAGGTTCGGTTCCTGAAAAGTTGACTCCTCAATCTGATTTGGATATTTTTATTGTAATGAAAAATAAATACAGGGAGGCTTTTTTTAACAATCTAAATGATATTATGGATAGGTTTATGAGGAATGAGAAAAATTTAACTTATTCATTTTATAGGGGACCTTTAAAATATAAAAATAAGGGGCTGGTGCATTTTATTATTTATACTGATGTTGATACTTCTGAGGGTGCTTCTTTTAAAGGAGAGTTATTACAGATGTTAAGAATTTTTAAAGAAAAAGGTAGTGTGAGGATTATTTCTGGGCAAACAATATCTGAACTTACAGAGGGTGTTGATTGGAATGATAAAAAAAGAATAGAATTCGATATGGGTAGGGTTGGTAATCCATATAAATTACTTTTGAATAAAAATCTTGTAATTTACAAACAATGTATGAAAGTTAATGGAAAATGGAAATATACGAAGACTTGGAAAAGACCTAGTAAATTTTTAGCGAATTATTTATCTGGATATTATCTCAAGAATCTTTCTTTAAAAGAATTTGATGTTGAAAAGAAAAGGGTTAAAAGTGTGAGGTTTTTAGGGTAGATATGTTGAAGTTGTATAATAGTCTGACGCGAAAGAAGGAGAAGTTTGTGGCCTTGAATGGTAAGGGGGTTGGGGTTTATAGTTGTGGGCCGACGGTTTATTGGTATCAGCATATTGGGAATTTGCGGTCGTATGTTTTTGCGGATGTTTTGAAGAGGGTTTTGATGTATAATGGATTTGATGTGAAACATGTGATTAATGTTACTGATGTTGGGCATTTGACTTCGGATGCGGATGAAGGTGAGGATAAGTTGGAAGTTTCTGCTAAGAAAGAGGGGAAGACAGCGTCGGAGATTTCGCATTTTTATTTTGATGCGTTTGTTGAGGATTTTCGGAAGTTGAATTTGATTGAGCCGTTTAAGTGGGCTTGGGCTACGGAGCATATTCGGGAGCAGATTGATTTGATTAGGATTTTGGAGAAGAAAGGGTTTACTTATCGGACTGGGGATGGGATTTATTTTGATAGTTCTAAGGTTAAGGATTATGGGGCGTTGGCTCGACTTCGTTTGGAGAATTTAGAGGAGGGAAAAAGGACGGGGATGAGAGAGAAGAGAAATAAGAGTGATTTTGCGTTGTGGAAGTTTTCTTTGGAGAAGGGGGTTCGGCAGCAGGAGTGGGAGTCGCCGTGGGGACTTGGGTTTCCGGGGTGGCATATTGAGTGTTCGGCTATGGCATCGAAGTATTTGGGGAAGCAGTTTGATATTCATACTGGGGGCGAGGATAATATGCCGGTTCATCATGTGAATGAAATTGCGCAGTCGGAGAGTGTGTTTGGTGTGAAGCCTTGGGTTCGGTTTTGGATGCATGGGGCGTTTTTGAATATTAAGGGTGGGAAGATGTCGAAGTCTGTTGGTGGGATTAAAACTGTTTCGGAGTTGGAGAGCGAGGGGGTTCCGCCGTTGGCTTATCGGTATTTTTGTTATACTGCTTCGTATAGGAAGCCGCTGACTTGGAGTGAGGATGGGATTAAGAGTGCGGTTGATTCTTATAAGAGGTTGAAGAATGTTGTTGGTTCTTTGAAGAATGATGGGAAGGTTAATGGGAAATATTTGAAGGAATTTGGGGTGAGGATTAATGATGATTTGGATATGCCTGGTGCTGTCGCTGTTTTGTGGTCGATGTTGAGAGATGAGAAGGCGAGTGGGAAGGTTGGGGCCGTGAAAAAGATGGATGAGGTTTTTGGGATGGGGTTGTTGTCTCGAGATGAGGTTGTTGTTCCTGAGGAGGTTTTAACTCTTTCTGGTGGAAGACTTATTGCTAGACAGAGTAAGGACTGGAAGAAGAGTGATGAGATGAGGGATGAGATTTTGAAGATGGGGTGGAGGGTTAAGGATGCTGGGGATGGGTTTGAGTTGGAGAAAGTTTAAGAAGTTAGAAATATTTATAGTTTGAAGATGGTGAAGGAGTTTGCGTTTATTGATAAGGGGTATAAGCCTACGAAAAGGGATTTGATTTGTTTGTTTCGTGTGACGCCGGCGGGGATGGGGTTTGACGAGGCTGTGAATAATGTTGCGTCGGAGAGTTCGGTTGGGACTTGGTGTGATGTTAAGAGTAATGAGGGTTATGTGAATAAGTTGGGAGCGAAGGCGTTTGGGATTTCTGGGAATTTTGTTAAGATTGCGTATCCGCAGGAGTTGTTTGAGGAGAATAGTGTTGCGAATATTTTGTCTTCTATTGCGGGAAATGTTTTTGGGATGAAATGTGTTAAGGGTTTGAGGTTGGAAGATATTAAGTTTCCGCAGAAATTATTAAAGAGTTTTCCTGGTCCGAGGTATGGGATTGATGGTTATCGGAAAATTTTGAGGGTGAAGAAACGGCCGTTAGTTGGGACGATTGTTAAGCCGAAGTTGGGATTGAAGACTAAGGATCATGCGAAAGTTGCGTATGATGCTTGGGTTGGTGGTTGTGATTTGGTTAAGGATGATGAGAATCTTGCGAACCAGAAGTTTAATCCTTTTGATAAGAGGACGGCGAAGACTTTGGAGATGTGTGATAAGGCCGCCGAGGAGACTGGGGAGAGTAAGGGTTATTTGGTTAATGTGACGAGTGAGGCGATGACGATGTTGCGGCGGGCTGATTTGACGAAGGAGCTTGGTGGGAAG
>CAZLQO010000041.1:0-5204 GCA_964561955.1 Candidatus Woesearchaeota archaeon
CGCTTCGCTACAGATACGCTTCGCTACAGATACGCTTCGCTACAGATACGCTTCGCTACAGAGAGGGCGACTTTGCCGCCCGATGTGGGCAAATAGGTAGGTGGTTTTATGGATGATGATTTTTTTGATAGATTGAGGGAGAGGGTGTTACCGTATTTTGAGGAAGGTGATGGGCATGGGTTTGAACATATTGAGAGGGTATATAATATGGCTGTGAAGATTGGCGAGGGCGAGGATGTTGATTTGGATGTTGTTCGGGCGGCTGCCCTTTTGCATGATGTTGCTCGGCATAAGGAAGAGATGTGTAATGTTCCGATTGGTTTTCTTGGGGTTATTTGTCATGCGGAGGAGGGGGCGAAGATGGCTGGGGAAATTTTGGCTGAGATGGGTTTCCCTGAGGAGAAGATTGGGAAAGTTGTTCATGCGATTGCGGTTCATCGTTATAGTAAGGGCTTGAAGGCGGAAAGTCGTGAGGCGGAGATTTTGCAGGACGCTGATAGGTTGGATGCTCTTGGGGCTGTGATTGTTGTAAGAATGGCACAGGCTACTGTTAATTGGGACCTTCCGGTTTATGATCCAAGTATACTTATAAAAGAAAAGTATGACGGTTCGAAGTCTTCGATGGTTAATCATATTTATGAGAAGATTTTGAAAATGACGCCAGAAAGTTTTAAGACGAAGTGGGGAAGGGAGATTGCGAAAGGGCGTTATAATTTTGTAAAGGAGTTTGTCGAGAGGTATGTCAAGGAAGTGGAGGGGGAGTTGTGATGGAAAGATTTAAATATATTGGGAGGCTTTGTTGGGTATTACCTCCCCGGTATGACGCAAGGAATGCCGGGAGTCTTATTTTCTATGGCGACTAAAAAGAAAGCGATTATGTTTGTTGATGGGAATAATTGGCATGCGAGAAACTATGTTTCTCGTGGCATTTGGTCGCTTTGCTTGTCGGCATTTGGTCGCTTCGCTTGTCGGTTGGCTGGAAATAAGGAGGAAGTTTTTTATGGTTATTAAGAAAAAAAAAGCGATTGTTTTTATTGATGGGAATAATTGGTATCATAATGTGAAGTCGGTTGTGCGGAAGCCGAGGGCGATTGATTTTCGGAAATTGGCGGTGATGGTTGCGGGGCATTTTGATTTGGACGTTAAGGAAATTAGGTATTATAATTCGGTGCCGGATATTGAGTTGGGCGAGGATAATTATTATAAGCATATGGTTTTTTTGGCGGGGTTGAAGAACAAGGGTTTGGTTGTGAATACGGCGAAATTGAAGAAGATTCGGGTTGATGGGAAGGTTTTGAGGGTTGAGAAAGGGATTGATGTGATGATTGCGATGGATATGTTTAGTAAGGTTTTTCTTGAGAGTGAGTGCGAGTGTTGTGTTTTGATTTCGGGAGATTCGGATTTTGTGCCGGCGATGAGATTGATTAAGGGGACTGGGAATGAAGTTTTGACGGTTTCGGTTTTGAGGGGTTATGCGCGGGAGTTGTTGCAGGGTGAGTTTAGGTTTTGGATTTTGAAGAAGAGTGATGTTGAGAAATGTTTTGGGGGGTATTCAAATGGAAAATAGGATTTTCCATTTGCGGTATTCGGTCGCTTCGCTTGTTGGTATTCGGTCGCTTCGCTTGTCGGTGACTTATTCAATTAGGAGGAGGTTGCTATGGTAGGGAAAAAAATTAGTGAGGCAGATAGGATTGAGTCTGATAATTTGATGGAGGAGGCTAGTGAGATTTTTAGTTCTTGTGTGAGATGCGGGATGTGTAAGAGTCTTTGTCCGGTGTTTAAGGTTTTGAGAGAGGAGGAGTTTTCGGCGAGGGGGAAAGGGATTCTTTTGTCGGAGAAGATTATGGATAAGGTTTTGTTTGAGTGTAGTTTGTGTCGGGCGTGTGAGGAGAAGTGTCCGTTGGATATTAAGATTTGTGATGCTGTTCGGAAGGCGCGAGAGGCGATGGTTTTGCGAGGGAAGGGATTGAAGGGGAATGAGGAGATGATTTCTAATATTTGTAAGAGTGGGAATCCATTTGGGAAGGATGTTAAGGATCCGGAGAAGTTGTATTGTTGTTGATGTTGATATAGATAGTTTTTTAAATTAGACGTGATTGTTATTTGTAGTATGGAATACAAAACGAAGGGGATGATTTCGTTGGTGTTGTTTGGTTGTTTGGTTTTATCTTATTTTGTTGGCAGTTTAAATGTGCTTGAGAGAATTGGTATAAACCTTGTCGGTTTTATTATTTTTATAGTGTTGTTTCTATCTTTTAGTGTTTATTATTTTTCGCTTGCTTATCCAAATAAAAGATGGAAAATGGTTTTATATGTTAATTTAATTTTATTTGCCGCGATAATTATTTTTTCTGTAATGGCATCTTTTTTCCCGAATGGTAGTGATTTTATTCCGCCAGTGTGGTTTGCGTTGGGTATTAGTATTATTTGTGTATTAATTCCAGCACTTGTAGTTTCTATTTTGGTTGCTAGTTTTTATATTTGGATAGAGAGGAATAAGTTTTTTGTTTTTATAGTTTTATTTATATTGTTGGTATTTTCTTATTTGCTTGATTTTTTTGTGTGATTGTTGTAGTGTTATTGGGTGGAGTTGAGATTTAGATAACTGTGGGCTAAAAATTTTAGAATTTAGAGAGGGGGAATTTGGAGAACTAGGGAAGGGGAAATTTGGGGAACTTCGTTCCCGGATATATGGCGGCTTTGTCGCCCTCGGTGTAGTTGTGGTGTTATTGGTTAGGGGTAACAATAGAAAGGTTTATAAGTGGTGTGAATTTGAGTTGTTTCTGAAAATGGATGATAAATATGTTAATTGTGGGCGTTTTAAGTTGCCTTTGGGTTTGAGGGTAGCTGTGCCTGTTTTGTCTTTGTATTTGCTTTCGCTTAATGTTGTTGAGGGAACTTTTAAGGGATGGAATTGTATGGAGACGATTAGGAAGCAGGAAGTTTTGACGAGGAAGTATGAGGAGAGGATAGAGGAAGCTGAGAGGAAGTATGTTGGTGGTGGTCTTGATGATTTTGTTGGAGGGCGTGATGGTAATTAGGAATTTGGCGAGGGCTGGTGTTTTGATTGGTGTTGGATTGGTTGGTATTCTTGGTGGTTGTGATGATTCAGAGGAGAATGGTGGTGTTAGTTATGCTGTTGTTGAAGAAGAAGAGAATTTTTCTGATTCTGAATTGAGAATAATTAATTATACTGCAAAGAGAATAGGAGTGGACTCCGCTTATCTTATGGCAATTAGAAAGACGGAGAATGGCGGGGAAGGTTTGGAGTTTGGTATTATTCCTACCAATAGGTACAGGGAGGATATTGGGATAGTTGAGAATGGGAAGCTAAGGGTTTATGAGAATGAATTTGAGAAGCAGGCTTCTTGGAGCGCTTGGACTGTTAAGAAAAATTTGGAGAGATTTAAGAATTCTGGTTTTAATGGGGACTTTATTGGATTTCTTCAGAGTAGGTATTGTCCGATTGGTGCTGAAAATGATCCGGATGGTTTGAATGAGAACTGGGAAAAGAATATAAGGTTTTATTATAACAAATTTAAAGAAGATTAATTATGTGTGAACCAGAATTCTAGTTTGTCTTTTTGTTTTTCGTGGAGTTTGACGAAGCCGAATCGTTCGAATTGGATTGTTGTTCCGATTTTTAGTTTTGATAATTCGGGTTCTCCGAGTCCTTTTATGATTGAGTTGTCGGGTATTCTGATTTCTACTTTGATGTTTGGTTGGTCGGCTGAGAGCCATTGGATGAATTTTGTTTTTAGCTTTCCGTCTGGGTTTTGGGAGATGAATGATAGTGTTCTTGGTTTTAGTATACCGATGTTTTCTGATTTGAAGTTGAGGAGGTGCATGAGTCGGTAGTCGCCGTTTTGCATTAGGTCGAAGTCGGTTTTTGGGATTAGGAAGTTTTGGGTTGTTTTGTATTCGCGTGTGCCGTGTTTGTTGTTTGGGTGGAGTGGGATTTTTGCTGTGAGATGCGGGCATCCTTTGATTGTGATTTTTTCTGGATTTTCAATGAAGAAGTATCTTGGGGCGTCGTTGAGGATTTTTCTGTTTAGGGCATAAAGAGTTTCGATTGGGGCGGTGATGTTTGTTTGTCGCATGCCGAGGTTAAGGATGAATTGTCTGATTGCTTGTTTTGTTATGCCTCTGTCACGGAGGGATTGGATTGACCATGTTCTTGGGTCGTTCCAGCCTTGGTATATTCCTGATTTGACTTCTTGGGCGCCTTTTGATTTTGAGATTTTTACTCCTTCGATTGCGAAGTGTCCGTTGTAGATTGATTCGGGGTTTTGCCAGTTGAAGATTTTTCGGATGAATTCTTGGACTCGAGTTGACATGTGATGTTCGGTGCCTCTGAGGACGTGGGTTGTTCCGAGAATGTGGTCGTCGATTGCCCATGAGAATTCCATTGATGGGTATACTCGGAATTTGGTTTTGGTTTTGGGGTGTGGGCGGTCTGATATTTTGAACATGACTCGGTCGCGGAATGCTGGGTCTGGGTCTTGCATGTTTGTTTTTAGTCTGACTATTGCGGCTCCTTCTTTTGCTGTGAACATTTGTCTCCATCTTTTTAGTTGTACACTTTGGGTTATTTGTCGGCATAAACATTCGACGCCTTTGATTTTTAGTTTGTGCATTTTTTCTTGGTCGCAGTGGCAGACGTAGAGGTAGCCTTTTTTGAGCATTTCTTCGGCGTATTTGTAGTATTGTTCGATGCGGTCGGATTTGTAAATTATTTTTTTGTCGAATTTGACGTCGAGCCATTTTAGTCCTTCTTTGATTAGGTCGTATGCTTCGGGTTGGATTGGTTTTGCTTCGGAGCCGATTGTGTCGTCCATGACGACAATGAATTTGCCGTCGTACATTTTTGTGTATTCGTCGTTGAGGATTGCGGTTCTGGCGTTGCCGATATGGAGTGGGCCTGAAGGGAATGGGGCTATTCGCATTACGACTTTTCCTTTTTCTGCGTTTGGTAGTTGCTTGAGCCCTACTCTTATTTCTCGTTTTGATATTTTATGTTCGAGTTTTTTGAAGATTTCTTTTTGTTCGCCGGGGGATAGTTTGTTTACTTCTTGGATTGTTTCTTGGATTGTTGGGATTATGTTTTTGATTTGAGATTTTTCGAGACCTTCGGCGAAGAGTGCGGCTAGGACTGCGCCTTGGGTTGGTTTGCCGTTGTGTTTGATTGCGTTTTCTAAGGTGTG
>CAZLQO010000042.1:0-5178 GCA_964561955.1 Candidatus Woesearchaeota archaeon
GTTGGGGCAGGATGCGGTTGCGATTACGGAGCATGGGAATATGGGGGCGGTGATTAAGAAGTATGAACTTGCTAAGAAGGCTGGGGTGAAGTTGATTTTTGGGTTTGAGGCGTATGTTTGTGAGGATATTAAAGTTAGGGATAAGAATGTTAAGAATTATCATTTGAATTTGTTGGCGAAGGATATGGAGGGGTATCGGAATTTGATTAAGTTGGTTTCGATTGCGAATGGGGAGGGGTTTTATTATCGGGCTCGACTTGATAAGGAGACTTTGAGGAAATATTCGGGGGGGTTGATTTGTATGAGTGCTTGTATCGCGAATGATGTTGCGCAGGCGGTTATTAATGGCGATGAGAAATTAGCGAGAAAGTTGATTGAGGAATATGTTGATATTTTTGGGAAGGAGAATTTTTATTTGGAGGCGCAGAAGCATGGGATTCCGCAGGAGGAAGTTGTTGTCGATTTTTATAAGAGGGTTGCTGATGAGATGGGTGTTAAGATTGTGGCGACTTGTGATTCGCATTTTTTAAAGGAAGAGGATGCTTATTCGCATGAGGTTATGTTGGCGATTCAGACGAATGGGGATATGAATAGCGAGAAGAGGTTTAAGTTTGATGGTTCTGGTTATTGGGTTAAGAGCGAGGAAGAGGTTAGAGAATTGTTTCCTGATAATCCAGAGTGGGTTGATATGTCGATGGAGATTGCTGACAGATGTAATGTTGAGTTGGAAATGGGGGAGACGATTTTCCCACATTTTGATTCGCCGGATGGTTTGAGTCATAAGGATTATTTGTATAAGTTGTGCAAGGAAGGGATTGATAGGATTTATGGGGGGAAGGAAAATTATGGGGAGGCGGTTGTGAGGATGGAGTATGAGTTGGGCGTGATTTCGAAGATGGGGTTTGAGGCTTATTTTTTGATTGTTGCGGATTTTATCCGGGAGGCGAAGAAGTTTTGTCAGGTTGGGCCCGGGAGGGGTTCGGGCGCGGGGTCTATTGTTTCTTATTCTCTTGGGATTACTCAGTTGGACCCACTGGAATTGGGATTGTTGTTTGAGAGGTTTTTGAATCCTGATAGAATTTCATTGCCGGATTTTGATGTTGATTTTGGGGATAAGGATGTTGTGTTGGATTATGTTAGGAATAAGTATGGGCGAGAGAAGGTGTCGTTGATTGGGACTTTTGGGACGATGTCGGCGAAGGCGGTTTTGAAAGATGTGATGAGGGTTTTTCGTGTGCCGTTTGAAGAGGCGAATGCGATTACTAAGTTGGTTAACGAGAAGACGATTCAAGCGAGCTTGGATGCTGAGCGGGACGGGAGGTTGACGGCTGAGGCAGAGCAGTTACGAGAGTTTAAGAGGAATAATGAGAAGGTGTTTGAGATTGCGTTGAGATTAGAGGGATGTGTTCGGCATAAAGGGGTGCATGCTTGTGGGGTTGTTTGGGGAAGGGAGAATATTAATGAATATATTCCGACGTATGTGAGAGATGGGGAGATGATTACTCAAGTTGAGGGGCCTGATATTGAGAGGTATGGGTTGGTGAAGTTTGATATGCTTGGGCTGGAAACTTTGAATATTATTAAGAAGGTTTTGGATGTGATTGGTAAAGATGGGGAATGGCTGGAAAATATTCCGATGGATGACGATAGTGTTTATGAGATGTTGAGAGAGGCGAAGAGCGTGGGATTGTTTCAGGTTGAGAGTGAGGGGATGAGGAAGACTTTAAAGATGGTTCAGCCGACTTGTTTTGATGATATTATTGTGATTGTTTCATTGTATCGTCCGGGGCCAATGCAGTATTTGGAGACTTATGCGAATCGGAAGCATGGGCGAGATGTTGCTGTTTATCCACATAAGAATGCTGAGAAGATTTTGGCGTCGACTTATGGTATTATGGTTTATCAGGAGCAGGTTATGAAGTTGTCGAGGGAGTTGGCTGGGTTTAGTGCTGGAGATTCGGATGTTTTGAGGAAGGCGATTGGGAAGAAGAAGATGGATTTGATGGAGAAAATGGAGAAGCAGTTTAAGTCGGGTTGTGTTGAGTATTCGGGGATGAGTGAGCGGGATGTGACTAAGTTGTGGGATGATATTGTGAAGTTTGCGGCGTATAGTTTTAATAAGTCCCATGCGGCGGCGTATGCTTTGATTAGTTATCGGACGGCTTATTTGAAGAAATATTATCCGGTTGAGTTTTTTGCGGCGACTATTTCTTCAGCTGTTTCTAATCCTGATAAGTTGGCGTTTTATTTGGAGGCGGCTCGTTCGGAGGGGATTAAGATTTTGCATCCGGATATTAATAATTCTGGGGAGGATTTTTCGGTTGAGGACATTGAGGGAGAGAAGGTGGTTAGAGTTGGGTTGTCGGGGGTTAAGAATATTGGAGGTGAGGCGTTAGCTCGAATTATAGAGTGTCGTCCGTATTCTTCATATCAGGATTTTGTTAATAAGGTTGATTTGTCTAAGGTGAATAAGCGGGTTTGTCATAGTTTGATTGCGGTTGGTTGTTTTGATGAGTTGGGTATTAATCGGGCATCACTTCTGGAGGTTTATGAGAGGGTTTCTAAGAAGAGTAATTCCAATGAAAAGCAAATGACTTTGTTTGGTGGGGTCGCGAATGTTGTTGAATATCCGGATTTACCGCCGATGGCATTGAGGGATAAATTGGCTTTGGAGTGTGAGCTTTTGGGGGCTTGTGTTTCGGGGCATCCAATTGATGCTTTTGTCGAGGCGAATAATGGGGATTATAGTTCGTTTGATAGCTTGAAAGATGATATGGAGGCGGAGGTTTTTGGGATAGTGAAGAGGTTTAGTCCGATTGTTACGAAGGGCGGGGATGACATGGTGTTTATGGATATTATTAATAAGAGCGGGGAACTGAAGGTTATTGTTTTCCCTCGGGATTATCGTGAGTGTTTTGGGGATGGTGTTGTTAGTGAGGGGGATGGGGTTAAGATTGCTGGGAAGTTTAAGGAGAGTGAAGAATTTGGCGATGCGTTTATTGCTAAGTCGGTTTTGGTTTGTGAGGCGGTTTGATTTATTAATGGTGAGAATTGCTCACGGATTACACGGATTTTTTGTATACATAATTATAAATAGTTTATGGGGCTTAATAAGATATGTTGGAAAAACAATTGGAATTTGATTTTTATAGAGAGATGAAAAAGACAGAGAATCAGAGTAATTTTTCTAGAATATTGTGGGATAGGGGAAAATCTGTTCGTGAAAATGTATCAATTTTGGCTTTTGGAGTTGGGGCGTTTTATCTTCTTATAAAAGGACAAGAGATAAAAGATTATATTTCTGATTTATTTTAGTTTGACTGCGGTTCCATAAGCCAAGATTTCTGCGGCGCCTTGCATTACCATTGAGGTTATGAATCGGATGTTGATGATTGCGTCGGCTCCTTGGTCTACCGCTTCGTTGACCATTCGGTTGAATGCTTCTTCTCGTGATTGTGAAATCATTTGGGTGTAGGATTTGATTTCGCCGCCGATGACGTTTTTGAATCCGGCTGCGATGTCTCGCCCGATGTGTCTTGCTCGTATTGTGCTACCTTTGACTATTCCTATAACTTGTGTTATTTTTTTGTTTGGGATAAAGTCTGTCGTGGTTGTGATTATTTGTTTCATGGTTTTATTTGGATGGTTTTGTTTTTATATCTTTTCTTTGTTCAACTTTGTCTTCTTCTTTGTTGAGGATTATCATTGCGATGCCGACGATTATCATAATTGCTGGGTAGATTAGGATAAAGAGTGGGGCTTCGGCGTCTGCGACTATCTCTGCGACTATCCAGATTCCGAGGATGATTAGTGCTATTCCTACTACTATTGCGCCTTTTGACATTATTATATTTAGTTAACGCGGTTTATATATTTTTATTTTTAAAGAAGGGGGATTTGGAGAACTGGGGGGATTTTGGAGAACTGGGGAGGGGATTTTGGAGAACTGGAGGGGGGAATTTGGAGAACGGGGGAGGGGATTTTGGAGAACCTTCGGTTCTCATATATAGGGGCGGCTTCGCCGCCCGGGGGCGATTTAAAATGGGAGGTAGAATATTATTGTTGGGATTAGGATTGCTCCCATAAGGAAGCTTCGTCGGGTTTGGAATTCGATGCAGGTTAGTCCGATTGTTGTTGCGATTGCGAGGGTGATTAGTCCGAGTGTTCCGGTTAGTAGGAAGATGATTATAATTAGGAAGATTAGGATTGTTGCTGAGATTTTTGTGTAGGGGATTTTGTGGATGTTTTTGGCGAGGAGTTTTGAGATTGTTAGAGTTATTGGGATTGCGAGGATTGTTGAGATTATAATTGTTATTAAGGTTGTAGTTAGGCTCGGGGTTGTCAGGTTCGTTATTTGGGATATTGCGAATGCAGCGCCGGTTCGGGATTTTTGGATTAGAAATAGTGTGACGAAAGAAATTGACATGACGATTGTGTTGATTGAGCCGAGTAGGATTAGGAATTGTTCGCGGTTTAGTTTGCCGGTGATTTCGGAGCCGATGATTGCGGCTTGGGATGAGCCGAGCCCGGGGAAGAATGAGCAGATTGGGGAAACGATGATTGTTGCGAGGGTTGGTTTGATGAGTTCTTTTTTGTTGAGGTTTAGTTTTTGGATTTTTTGTTTTGGGATGATTGTTTTGGATTTTATTGAGTGGATTATTGTTGAGGTTCCGAAGAGGCCGGTGAGGAGTGGGAGGAGGGGTTGTTTGACGTCGAGGTTTAGGGCGGATAGCCCGACGAAACCGGCGAGGAGGAATATAATGATTGCTTTTGTTTTGGATTGTTTTTCGGAGTAGATTAGAAAGATGACTGCCCAGATTAGAATGAATGCCATCATGCGTTCGAGGAAGGGGAAGATTTTTGGGATTAGAATTATGAAAGTTGGGATGATTAGGATTAGGGAGGCTGTTGCAATTGTTGAGCCGACGAGCGTGAGTTTTAGGGCGTGGTGTCCGTGTCCGGCGAGTAGGAGTTCGTGGCCTGGGAGGGTTCCGAGTCCGGTGTCTTCATCTGGAGCTCCAAGAAAAATTGCTGGAATAAAATCGAGGAAGGTGTGGGTTGTTGCCATTGCGGTTATGAATATTATTAATATAATTGGTTGGAGTTGGGAGATGATTGTTAGAGAGAGGATAAATATTGCTACTAGGTTTATGTGGATGCCGGGGGTTAGGCCTGTGA
>CAZLQO010000043.1:0-5089 GCA_964561955.1 Candidatus Woesearchaeota archaeon
GTGCCTTCGCTCATCGTTAGTCCACCGAGGATTAACACATTTAACCGCTACCCCCGGCGTACTCCTTACGTCTACCGATCTCTAGCCATCCAGTATCTCCTGCAAGCCCCACGCTTGAGACGTAGGATTTCACAAGAGACTTAAATGGCAAGCTACGGATGTTTTAGACCCAATAAAAAGGGATGCAACTTGAACTGCTGGTATTACCGCGGCGGCTGGCACCAGTCTTTCCCAGTCCTTATTCTCCTACTTTTTTACAGTAAGAAAAAGTTTTTCAAAAAGAAAAACACTTTGGCTTGCTTTATCACACTTGCGTGCATTGTAAAAGTTCCGCGACTGCTGCACTCCGTAGAGCTAGGAATAGTGTCTCAGATTCCTTCTCCGGGCAACTCCGCTAAGAGCCCGTATCGATCATCGCCTTGGTAGGCAGTTACCCCACCAACAAGCTAATCGACCGCAGTCTCATCCTTAGGCACGTGTTTCAAGGTAGGTGCGTTCCAGCACTTTACCTCTATCGAGTATTAGCCTCAGTTTCCCGAGGGTATTCTTGACCTAAGGGCAGATTGACTACGTGTTACTGAGCAGTTTGCTTTCCTATGACGAATCAAAGAAAAAACTTGCATGTCTAAACCCAAACCAAATAGCTGCATCCTCCAGCAGGATAAACTGGAATTAAACAAAAGTTTATTTATGTATCAACCGAAGTTGTACAAGTCCTTTTTGCTTTTCAAAGATTAAAGGTAACCTCTGAAAATTTGCTATTAACATATTTTAAAACAATTAATATCTAAATTAATTCATACATCGCACGATATATTTTAATTAGAAAGATCGCTCCATTGCTTTAAGACATAACTAGAATGGTCATCTTCACACTCGACACAACGGTCGGGCGCTCATTCTAGCCTCAAAATTATCAATCGAAGCCTTGGATATTATCTCCAAAGTTTTCATTTTGTAATCATACGCACAAAAAACAGTTTATAAATCTGCCGCTAATTTAAAAGAAAATCATCGTCGATTAATCAAAAAGGAATTCACTATCTTCCCCACCTCAAACACAACCAACCCACTAAGCGAACCCAAAACGCAATAGCCCAATTGCCCAAGATTCAAAGGAACAAACCCAAACACGCCCCCAAGCAAACTATAAACCGCTAATAAATGCAAACCACCAGAAACCAAAACGGCATAAATCAAATATTTATTATTTAAAATCCCAACCTTAAACAAACTACTTTTAGACTTACAAGAAAAAGCAAAAAACAATTCAAAAAATATAGCCGTTGTTATCGCCATCGTTCTCGCCACATCAATCCCAAAACCCAACCCATAATTAAAAATAAGCAACGAAGACGCAACCATCAAAACACCAGCAACCAAAATAGATTTCCAAATTCCAGATAACAACCCATTATTTTTAGGCCCTCTCTTCATAATATTCAACCCAGCAGGTTCAACAGCCAACGCCAACGCAGGCAAAGAGTCCGTAACTAAATTCATCCATAAAATAGCCAATGGCAAAAATATCAACGGCAAACCAAACATCAAACCAAAAATAACAACAAAAACTTCCCCAGTGTTCGCCGCCAGCAAAAACTTAAGCGACTTTTTTAAATTATTAAAAACCCGACGACCCTGGCGAATAGCCAAAACAATCGAAGCAAAATTATCATCAAGCAAAACAACATCCGAAGAATCTCGAGCAACATCACTTCCCCTAACCCCCATAGAAATGCCAATATCGGCTCGCTTCAATGCCAAAATATCATTAACCCCATCGCCAGTCACAGCAACAGTTTCATTCTGCTTTTTCAAAATTTCAACAATCTTTAATTTCTGTTGAGGCGTCACCCTTGCAAAAATAGTCTTCGTCTTAACAATATCATGCCATCTATTATCAGCAAGTTTATCCAACTCCCTACCCTCGACAATCTCACCATATAATCCAATTTTACCAGCAATCGCCTTCGTCGTAAAAGCAGAGTCCCCAGTAATAATCTTAATTTTAATACCAGCCTCAATAGCTTCACGAATAGCCTCGGCAACTTCCTTTCTCGGCGGATCAATCATCCCAACAAACCCAACAAACACCAAATGATTTTCAGCATTCTCTTGAGAAACATTACTAATCTGCCTAAATCCAAAACCAAGAACCCTCAACCCAGAACTTTCCATATCCCTCAATATCTTTTTCAACTCATTCTTTCTCTTCGCATTAATTATCCTAACCTTCCCATTAACCATCTCCCGACTACATCTCTCCAAAACAAACAATGGCGCCCCTTTAACATAACTAGTCTTTATCTTACCATCAGCCCGAACAACAGACATCATTTTCCTCTCAGAATCAAACGGAAACTCTTTGACTTTAACATTTTCCTCAGTCAAAATTTTCTTATTAAGCCCAAATTTCTTAGCAACTTTAATTAATGCAACCTCAGTCGGGTCCCCAAGAATATCGTCCTTCTCATCCCTCGCATTATTACACAAAACCCCAACCCTCAAAACCATATCTTTATCTTTTTCCGAAGAAGCCCAAACATTATCAACAGTCAACTCTTCCTCAGTCAAAGTCCCAGTCTTGTCCGTGCAAATCACCGTTGCTCGTCCCAAAGTTTCAGCCGCAGGCAATCGCCGGATCAAAGTATTAACCCCATGCATCTGCTTAATCGCAACCGCCAATGTAATCGCAATAACAGCCGGCAACCCCTCAGGAATCGCGCCAATCGCCAAACTCACAGAAACCAAAAATATCTCAATCACACCAATCCCAACAGAAATTCCAACAACAAAAACAAAAGCAACCAACAACAAAACAACAATCGAAATATTCCGCGAAAAAACATCAATCTTTTTTTCCAACGGCATCTTCTCATCCTCGGTAGTCTGCACTAATTCAGCCAACTTCCCAAACTCAGTCCTATACGCAGTCTCGACAACAACAGCCATAGAATTCCCACGAACAACAGCAGTCCCAGCATAAAGCATATTTTTCCTATCAGCCAAAACCACACTCTTCCCCAAAACATCAACAACTTTATCGACGGGAAAACTCTCCCCACTCAAAATAGCCTCATTAACCTGCAAATTCTCCAATTCCAAAATCCTACAATCCGCCAAAATTTTATCCCCAGATTCAAAAAAAACAATATCCCCAGGAACAAGCAACTTCGAATCAATCTCCTTTCTAACACCATCCCGCAAAACCATAACTTTGTATCTCAAGCTCCGACGCAACTTATCAATAATCTCCTCAGCTTTATACTCCTGCACAAACCCAATCACAGCATTCAAAACAACAATCACCCCAATCACACTCGCATCAATCCAATGCCCTATCACCCCCGACACAATCGTCGCAACAATCAAAATATAAATCAACAACGAATTAAATTGTTTCAACAAAAGCATCAGCCGACTTTCCTTCTTATACTTCCGCAACACATTTTTCCCAAACCGCCCAAACCTCTTCTGAACTTTCCCGTCGCTCAATCCATTCTCAGAACTCCCAACTTTCTTCAACACCTCCTCCGAAGACAGCGCATGCCAATCCATAAACTATCAAACAAAATCAAAATTATAAAGTTACCTATATGATCTAATATCACGAATTTTAGAAGTAATCATCCCACTCAAACCTCCACCGAAGGTGAACATTTCCACAATCTATGATTGTGAGTTAAACTCCCTCAACGGCTCCTTCTCCAACCAAAATGCTTTCCTCGTCAATATCCCTTTCATTCAACGTCGCCCTTGCTTCCTCGTCCGCCTTCTCAGCAATCTCCCTCATCTTCTCTTCAATCGCACTCTCCCCACTCTTCAACTCCCTCTCCTTCTTCTCCCTCGCCAACTTCTTCTTCCTCGGCTCTTCCAAAATCAATTCCTCCCCAACAAAATCTTCCAGCGTCGGCAACGGCTTATCAATCTTATGCACCTTCATGTACTCACGAGCCATCAACCAAAAAAACAAACCCATCGACTTATTCGACTTATTATTCCCAATCATCACAACATCAACATTCACAGTATGATTATTAGTATCACAAATCGCCACAACAGGAATCCTAATATTCTTCGCATCAGCCAACGCATTCTTGTCCATCCACGGATCACAAATCATAATCATCTTAGTCTCAATAAAATTATCCAAAATAGTATTAGTCAAAACCCCACTCGGATACTTCTTAGTAAAAACACGAACACCAGTCAACTCAGCAAACATCTTCGCCGCTCTCCAACCCGCCTCTCTCTTGCAAACCAAAATCCAATCCTCAGGCTTAAACTGCTTAACAAAATTAATCCCATCGGCCAACTTCTTATCGACCAACAACGTATTCAAAATCGCCAACCCATCCAATCTCCGACGGTAAACATACTTTCTCATCGTCGGCGTAATAACCTTTGTCCCAAGATAAGCAGCAGTCTTAATATAATCCTCAAGTGGCGTTAAAATCGTCTGGTCGTCCTTCTTCGCGCCATCCTCAACAGACTTAACTTTTTCCTCGCCAGACTCAACCAAACCTTCTTCAACTTTTTCTTTCTTTTTCGTAACCATGTATAATTCCACTCGGGAGTAAATGCTACTACGAATCTCTTCGCCCCGCACCCGACATGTAACAGTAACTAAAAATATAGCTTTATAAAATTACCTCTTCTTCTCTATCCTTCTCAATTTTCGCTTAATTCCAACAATCTCCGCATCCTCCTCAATATTAAAAATCCTCTCCAATATAATCAACCCAATAAACACAAACACAAACGTAAACAAAAATCCCTCAACACTAAGCCTCTTTATCTGAGAAAAATCCAAATCAAAAAACAAACCATGAACAATCATCATCGCAGACGCAATCACAGAAAAAATAAGCGTAGCAAAAAGTTTTTTTCTAAACCTCCTCTTCATCTCAACCCTCGCTCAATCTCCATAACCCTCTTCATTTTAATCAACCTCTCTCGCCCCCAAATCCCACACTTGATAAACTGCCCCCCAAACCCAACACAATAATCCGCCAAAATATCATCCATAGTCTCCCCACTCCGATGCGAAAAAATCATCACAATCTTATGTTTCTTACAAAACTCAACA
>CAZLQO010000044.1:0-4971 GCA_964561955.1 Candidatus Woesearchaeota archaeon
TGCTCGGGCTTATTATGAGGTTTGGGTAGATAATTATTAGAAGGTTTTATAAAGTAACATCGTAGATGTTTCATGCATAAAGTTTCTGCGGAAACTTTATAAAGTTTTAATGTTTGTTTTTGTCGGAGGTTGAAATGGTTGAAAAAATGAGCAATGTTGCTCCGGTGAAGAAAGCTGTTGTGCCGGCTCAGAAGCCTGTTGTTGGGCAGGTTGAGATTGGAGAGAAAAAATCGAAGTTGTGGCTGTGGATTGTTATCGCTTTGGTTGTTATCGCGGTTGGCATAATTGCGTGGTTGTCGATTTAGTGGGTTAGTATGACTTTATTGAAACAGATTTGGAAGTGTAGCGTTTGTGGGAACGTTGTTGAGGTTTTGCATAAGGGGGCTGATTCTTTGGTTTGTTGTGGACAGCCTATGAGTTTAATGGATGCTAAGGAATTGGATGAAGGGAATGAGAAGCATAAGCCGGTGATTGAGGGTAAGAGGGTTAAGGTTGGGAGTGTTGCGCATCCTATGACAGAGGAACATTATATTGAGTGGATTGAGGGGACTTCAGCGACGGGGGGAGTTGCTAAAGTTTTTTTGAAGCCTGGTGATTTGCCCAAGGCTGAGTTTTGTTTTGAGGTTGTTTCGGCTCGTTGTTATTGTAATTTGCATGGGTTGTGGAAGAGTTAAAAGGTTGTTTTTCTTTTATGTTTTATGAAATTGGTTGAAGATATAGAAAAGTTGAAGAGGGGTGAGATTGCTGAGGTTATAGCGGGGCGGTTGAGGGAGTTTGAGGAGATTGGAAAGAAGAGGAAGGATGAGGTTTTTGGGGAGTTGTGTTTTTGTTTGATGACTGCGAATTTTTCGGCTGAGAGGTGTATTGATATTCAGAAAAAAATGGGGCGGGATTTTGGAATTTTGTCGGAGAAGGAGTTGGTTGTCGAGTTGAAGAAGTATGGGCATCGGTTTCCGAATACGAGGGCGAATTATATTTTTGAGGCGCGGAAGTGTGAGGCTGATTTGTGTAATTTGGTTGGGAGTGGAAAAGAGCGACGGGAAAAGTTAGTTAAGTGGGTGAAGGGTTTGGGGATGAAAGAGGCGTCGCATTTTTTGCGGAATGTTGGGTTTAAGGATGTGGCGATTGTTGATTTTCATATTATTGACTTGTTGAATCGGGAGGGGTTGATTAGTTTTAATAGGAAGAAGAGTTTGAGTAAGAAAAAGTATTTGGAGATTGAGAAAATTTTGGAGGATTTGGCGAGGAGGGTTGGGCTTAATCTTGCTGAATTGGATTTGTATCTTTGGTATATTGAGACGGGGAAGGTATTGAAATAGTTATTTTGCTTCCTTAAATAATTTTGGGTTTTCTTTTTTTATGCCTTTTATTATTCCGTCGAATATGATTGTTTTTTTTGTTTTGAGATATAGATATGCGATTGTCGAGGAGAAAAGGGTGCCGAGTGCGTCTACGATTAGGTCCCACATTGTGTCGACGAGTCCGGATTTTTGCATATTGAGTCCGAAGAAGGAGTCTATTGTGAATTCGAAGATTTCCCATAGTGTTCCGATTGCGATTGCGAAAGTGAATGTGAAGATTGCGATTGCCCAGGGTTTGCCTATTATTTTTTGGCGATTGTACATAAAGAAGAGGATTGTGAAGCCGACGAATCCGAATATGATTGCTGAGAATGCGTGAAGAAGAATGTCCCACCACCAGAAGACATGGTAGAAATTATTGACTTCTCCAAGGAAGAGAGATGCGTAGATGAATAGGACGATTATTATTTCTATTTCTGTTGGTAGTTTTATTCGTCTTTGTTTGCTGAAGAGGTAGGGGGTTGTTACTAGGATTAGTGTGAGTATACAGGTGAAAAGAATGGTCCAATTTTTTGGTAGGTCGATTGAAAGATTGCATAGAGGAGTGTGACTGTTATTATTGCGGAAATAAATTGGTAAAGTCTTTTGATTATTTTGTTCATTGTTTTAGTTGGGAAGGAAGCTATAAAAACCTTTTTTGTGTCGGTATTTTATGTCTTATGAGTTTTTGGAACATACGGCGGACGCGCTAAAATTATCTTACAATAATTTTAGGGGTATTCGGTATTCGGTATTCGGTCGCTTTGCTTGTCGGTCGTTGGATAGGAGGAGTTATGACTTATGAATTTTTGGAACATACCGCTGACGTGAAGTTTAGGGCGGAGGGTTCGACGATTGAGGAAATGTTTGTTGCTGCGGCTGGGGCTTTGAATGAGACTGTTCGAGGGGATATTACGATATTGGAGCAAGTGGAGAAGAGTTTTGGGGTTGTGGCGAATGATAAAGAAAGTTTGCTTTATGATTTTTTGGAGGAGTTTTTGTTTTTGCTTGACGCTGAGAATTTTGTTGTTAGTAAGATTAAGAGTTTGGAGGTTGAGGGGAATAAATTGAAGTGTGTCGTCGTCGGTGATGATGCGGATAATTATAAATTTACGAATGATGTGAAGGCGGTGACTTATTCGGAGATGAGCGTGAAACAAGTTTTACGAGATGACGGAGGACAGATGGCAGAAGGCAAAACGAGTGATGGGAGGTGGGTTTGTGAGGTTGTGTTGGATGTGTAGATAGGTTTTTAATTGCGTGAGTGGTTTTGTTTATATGAAATTAAAGAAGGTTTCGGATTTTGAGTGGGAGATTCCCGTCGAGGATGGGATGAATGTGCCGGGGCGGGTTTTTGCGAGTGAGAAGTTGATTAGAGATATTGAGGGGGAATCGGCCGCACGTGGCATACCTTCTAAGGAGGGGACTTCAGAGAAGTTCCATTCTCATCAGGCAAGTTTGGAGCAGGTTCGGAATGTTGCGAGGTTGCCCGGGATTATTGGGGCGAGTTTGGCGATGCCGGATGTTCATCAGGGTTATGGGTTTCCGATTGGTGGGGTTGCGGCTTTTGATTTGGACGAGGGGGTTGTTAGCCCGGGGGGAGTTGGGTTTGATATTAATTGTGGGATTCGGGCTTTGTCGACGGATGTTGATGAGAAGGATTTTATGGCGAAGAGGAAGGAGATTTTGCATTCGATTTTTCGGGCTGTGCCGTCGGGGGTTGGGCGTGGGCGTCGTGGTGGGGTTAGTAAAAAAGAGTTGGATGAGGTTTTGAAGTTAGGATCTGAGTGGGCGGTTAAGAAGGGGTTTGGTGTCGCTGAGGATTTGGAGAGGTGTGAGGAGAGCGGGAAGATGGCTGGTGCGAATCCGGAGTTTGTTAGTGACAGGGCGAAGAGTCGAGGGCTTGGGCAGTTGGGGACGCTTGGTGCGGGGAATCATTTTTTGGAGATTCAGAAGGTTGAGGAGATTTATGACGAGAAGGTTGCGAAGAAATTTGGGATTGAGAAGGGGAAGATTATTGTGATGATTCATTGTGGGTCGAGGGGGCTTGGGCATCAGGTTGCGTCTGATTATATTAAGAGATTTGAAGAAGAGTATGGGGTTTGTGAGATTGATAGGGAGTTGGTTAGTGCGCCGATTGGGAGTAAGTTGGGGATGGAGTATTTGGGGGCGATGGCTTGTGCGGTTAATTTTGCGTTTTGTAATAGGCAGATGATAATGCATTATGTTAGGGAGCAGTTGAGATATTATTTTCCCAATAGTAGTGTTGATTTGATTTATGATGTTTGTCACAATATAGCTAAGGTTGAGGAGCATATTGTCGATGGGGAAAAGAAAAAGGTTTTGGTTATGAGGAAGGGGGCGACTCGGAGTTTTGGGCCGGGGAGAGTTGAAGTTCCTGAGGTTTATAGGAAAGTTGGGCAGCCGGTTATTATTCCGGGTTCGATGGGGACTTCGAGTTATATTTTGGCTGGGACAAAGAAAGCGATGGAGATTAGTTTTGGTTCAACGGCGCATGGGGCGGGGCGGGTTATGTCGAGGCACGAGGCGTGGGATAAGTTTAGTGAGAAGGGGGTTATTGAGGAATTGAAGAGTAAGGATATTGAGTTTGAGGCGGGGAGCAAGAAGGGTATTGTCGAGGAGGCGCCGGGGGTTTACAAGGATGTTGATGAGGTTGTTAGGGTTTCGGATGAGTTGGGGATTGGGAAGTTGGTTGCGAAGTTGAAACCTCTCGCTGTTATGAAAGGTTGAGGAATATTTATAAAGTTGTTTTTTGTTTGTATGGTATGAAAAAGAGGATTGGGATATTTGTTTTTTGTTTGATGGTTGTGAGTTCGGTTGGGTTGGTGAGCGGGGCTGATCGTAATATTTGTTGGGATGCTGGAGTGGCTGTGGGTTATGGAACATACACGTATTATTCTGGTTATCCTGTTGGGAGTTTATATAGTATTATAGATAATTCTGCTACTTATTATTGGGGACATTATGAGCCTGGTCAGGATTATGCTTATTGTGGTGTTGATTGGGTAACTATATATATATGGTTTCCTAATGCCTTTGATGTTAGTTCAATAAACATACTTTCTTCAGGTACTTCTTGGGCATTTGGAAGCCCATTAATTCCTTATAATAATTTTGAAAATCTTTATCTATACTCAAAGGGTGTACCAGTATTAGTTGCTACAAGAGGTGCTTATCATCCTGCATCTGTTAATTCATGGAGTGGTTATTTGCCTTCTGTAACAGCAGCAAGAATTGATGTGGGCATGACTACGCACAGACCGTATTGCTCCTCTGATTACAGAATGTATGAAGTTAGTGTTTGGGGGACAGAAACTTGTGGGAATGGAGTTTGTAATACTGGAGAAGATTGTTCAACATGTGTGGTTGATTGTGGGTGTACAGCTCCTCGAAGTTGTCGGGCAGGATTTTGCAGTCTTTATGGAGATGCAGAACCTGAGGGATTAATTAATTATTGGAAGTTAGATGAGGAGAGCGGGGTTGTTGCGGAGGATACGATTATTGGCTATAATGGGACCTTGGTTGGTTATGGGAGTGATACTTATAAGGGTGTTCCTGGGCAGGTAGATAGGGCGTTGAGGTTTGATGGGATTGAGGATTATGTTGATAC